>CAYQBW010000075.1:0-8689 GCA_964415725.1 uncultured Planctomycetia bacterium | reverse complement strand
GGCTCCAGGAGGTCGCCCCGGAAGAACCGGATCCTTTGCGCTACACCGTGTCTTTCCGCGTTCTCCCCGGCCACTTCCAGGGCCGGCCCGGAGATGTCCGTGGCCCACCCGCGCCACCCCGGGCGCTCCACGAGAAAGCTCACGGCCAGGCAGCCCGACCCGGTGCCCACGTCGGCGAAGACCCCCTTTTCTCCGAGGAGGACCGAAACTTCCAGGGCGGCCTCCAGGAGGGTCTCTGTTTCCGGGCGGGGGATCAGGACCCGCCGGTCCACGTGAAAACCGAGGGAATGGAACTCCTTTTCCCCCACCAGGTAGGCCGAGGGAACCCCCCTGGCCCGCTCCCGGAGAAGTTTCCGGAACCCCTCCTTCTCCTCCTCCGAAAGGGGCCGGTCGAATTCCAGGTAGAGACGGAGGCGGTCCACTCCAAGAACCTTGGCGAGAAGGATTTCCGCCTCCAGCCTGGGCTTCTCCAGCCCCTTTCGATGGAGCCAGGAAGCGGCGGCGCCCAGGACACCCATGAGGGTGTCCGGGGCGCCCTTACCAGGCCCTTCCTGGCCTTCCCGGGATGGGGCCGGGGGTTGCGGCATGGCTCACCCGTGATCCCGGGCTACCTCCGCCGGGAACGGCCCCCGGAGGCGGCCCGCTGGGCGGCCTTCTGCTTGTTGTGGCGGATGCCGCCGATGAAACCGAGCAAAAGCATGAACCAGGCCAGGAAAGATCCCAGGGTGATGAAGGCGGGGCCGTATCCGTTCACCCAGAACCAGGTCCTGATCTTGCCCCAGTCGGGGGGCATTCCACCCAAGGCGCCGAAGAGTTCCTTGAAGGTCAAGGGGCCTCCGTGGGCCGCCATGAGCTTGAGGTGATGGAAATCCGCCATCTGGGCGCCGGTGAGCTTCGCTCCCTGGGCCACGGCTTTCTGGTAGTACTCGAGGCCGGGACCGATCATGGGCATGAGGAACCGCCAGAGGCCCCAGAGGAGGGGAATGAAGAGCATCACGATCCAGAACATCTGGAACCGCCCGGTGTAGACGGCCCTCCAGGAGGTCCAGAGCACCCCCAGGCCCATGATGAAGAAAAGTCCGCCCAGCATGGTCTGAAGGGTCATGAGCCGGGCGTCGGGCCCCACGGGCATGAAGCCGCCCATCACGATCAGGAGCCCGCAGAAGAAGAACCGGAAATACTCCTTGGGCGTAGTCTTCTCGAAAGGTCCGAGGGCGTGGCCGCAGCGCTCGCATGCCTTGGCGGGGGCGGGGATCCTGTGCCCGCAGAAGAAACAATACTTCCAGGGAATCTCTTCCTCTTCCCGGGCGGAAGAGGCGGGGCTTTCCTGGGCCAGGGGTTCTTCTTCGGCTTCCAGGGGCTCCACGATCTCTTCCAGGGGCCCTTGGTCCTGGGGTGGGTTTTCGGTCATCTGCGCACTCCCTTCCTTGGGAACAACGATCGTGCCAGGAGGACTCGGCTATTTTGCCCTCCCCGGCGGATGTCACAAAGCCTTGATCCTCTCCTCCCGGTCCTTCTGGAGAAGCCTCTCCAGGAGAGGGCCAAGCTTACCGTCCATCACCTGTTCGAGGTTGAAGTTTTCCTTGATCCTGTGGTCCGTGACCCGGTTCTGGGGAAAGTTGTAGGTCCGCACCCTCTGGTTCCTGTCCCCCGAACCGATCTGGCTCCGCCTCTCCCGGGCCCGTTCCCGGTTCTTCTCCTGCCGCTCCATCTCGAAGATCCGGGACCTGAGAACCCGCATGGCCTTGGCCCGGTTCTTGTGCTGGGACTTCTCGTCCTGGCAGACCACCACGATTCCCGAGGGGAGGTGGGTGATCCGGACGGCGCTGGAGGTCTTGTTCACGTGCTGGCCCCCCGGACCGGAGGCCCGCATGGTCTCCACGCGCAGGTCCTTGGGTTGGATCTGGACGTCCACTTCCTCGGGCTCGGGAAGAACCGCCACCGTTGCGGCCGATGTGTGGATCCGGCCCTGGGATTCCGTCTCCGGAACCCGCTGGACACGGTGGCCTCCGCTTTCGAACTTGAGGTACTTCCAGGCCCCCGAACCGGTGACGGAGAAGATGGCTTCCCTGAACCCTCCCTTCTCCGTGGGGAAGAGGGCGATGGTCTCCAGCTTCCAGCCCCGGGATTCAGAAAACCGGGTATACATCCGGAGCAGGTCCCTGACGAAGAGGCAGGCCTCTTCTCCGCCCGTCCCGGCCCGGATCTCCATGATGAGGCTGTCTCCCCGGATCTCCTCGTCTCCTTCCACGAGCCCGTCCAGGACCTTCCGCGCCTGGGCCTGGAGAGCCTCCTCCAGGCGGGCCGCTTCCTCCCGGGCCAGCTCCCGCATCTCCGGATCCTCCCCCTCGGCGAGGGTCCGGGCCTCTTCCAGTTCCTTCTCCAGGGCCAGGAAAGTCTCGAAGGGCGCAACGATCCGGTCCAGGGCCCCCTTGCGCCTGCCCAGCTCCGCCAGGAGGCGGCCGTCGGCCGCCGTCTCCGGGTCCTGGAGCCTGGCGCGCAGTTCGTCCCTCTGCCGGAGCTTCTCCAGCATGAGGGCCCGGACGGAGTCCTTGAGGATTCCCGTCATGAGTGAAGGCAAGAAGGCGGGAGGGAATTCTCAGGAGCCCTTGCCCTTGGACTCCCGCTCCTTCTTGATCTGCTGGGCCTTTTCGTAGCGCCGCTTGAACTTGTCCACCCGGCCGGCCGTGTCCACGAACTTCTGCTTCCCCGTGTAGAAGGGATGGCAGGCGGAGCAGATCTCCACGTTGATCTTGGGAACGGTGGATCGGGTCTTGAAGGTGTTCCCGCAACCGCAGGTCACGGTGCACTCCACGTACTTGGGATGAATGCCCTTCTTCATGGTCTGGTCACCTCGGTCCCCAGGTTCTCCCCCAAGGTTCCTCTCGCAAAAAGGTGGGGATTCTAACGGCCTTTCCCTGGTTGTCCAGGACCGGCACCGCGGATCCAGGAACGAATCCTCTCCCCCACCAGGGGGTCTTTCCCGCCCGAAGGAGCCCCGGAAAGGGCCGCCCAGGGGAGTTCTCCCCGGAGCCGGACCGCCCCGGCGGGGAGGCGGAAGGCAGAGACCAGCACCTCCAGGACCCGGACCAGGCACGCCCGGAGCCTGGCGTCGGCCCGCCCCAGCCAGGCCAAGTGGAAGACTTCCTGCCCTCCCCCTTCTTCCTTCCTGTGGAACCAGGGCAGGCCCCACCGGACCCATGGCTCCCGGCAACCTGGTTCCTGGGCCGCCAGGACCAGGTCGAACCGTTCCAGGGCCTTCTTCCAACCTTTCTTCCCCTTGTCTCCTCCCCTGTAGATCACGATCCAGCGAAAGGGACCGGCCCGGGACGAGCTTCTGAGCCCTTTGAGGAAGCTCCGGGGGAGAGTGATCCGGGGAGGTCCGGAGGCGCCCCGGGCCGCCGGCCTTTTGGGGGCGGCGTGGGTTCCCGAAAGGCGCCACACGAAAAAGAGGAGGATCGCCGAGACCAGGGGAACCACCCAGAGGGAGGTCAGGATCGTTCGCTTGTCCACGATGTTTCCCCCTGCGGGCGGGCCAGGTTTTCCAGAAGAAAGAGGGTCAGGGCCCGGGGGAGGCCGATCACGTTCTCCTTCTCTCCCTCCACTTCCTGGAGGAAGCGGGAGGCCTCGCCCTGGAGGGCGTAGGCCCCGGCCTTCCCCCTCCACTCCCCTCCTTCCAGGTAGCTCTCGATTTCCCGGCGGTCCAGGGAACGGAAGCGGACCCGGGTCGTCTCCACTCCTCCCTTTCCCGGGATCTCCCCGGAAAGGGAGCGAGCCCACACGCCGGAGATCACCAGGTGGGAGGCCCCGGAAAGCAAAGAGAGAAAGGAGCGCGCTTCCTCCAGGCCGGCTGGTTTTCCGAGGATGCGTCCCCCCGGCGCGACCACCAGGGTGTCGGCCGAAAGAACCAGGCCCGGACCGCTTCGAGGGGGAAGGTCCGCGGCCAGGCACTTTTCCCTGGCCCTGGAGAGAACCTCCTCGAAAGGCGCCCTCCCGGGGGGCTCCCCTTCCGGGCCGGGGTCCACGACGCGGAAAGAAACCCCCCACTCTTCCAGGAGGGCCCGCCTGCGGGGGGACCGGGAGGCAAGAAAGAGGGGAGGAAGATGGAGAGAGGTCACGTCACGCCTTGGAAGAGGGGCAGGTCTTCCCGAAGATGCACTCCCTGCAAAGGGAGACTCGAATCGCGGAGACGCATATCTCGCACCCGTGCCTGACCAGGGCGCATTGCCAGGGAACCCGGCGCGGATGGTGGTCCAGAAGCCTCTCGCCCGCCAGGGCGGCCTTCCTGGGCGAACCCTCCCGCTCCAGAAGGCCCAGCCTCTGGAGGACCCGGTTCATGTCGTTCTGGAAGAGGAACGGGGGGTAGTCCTGGGCGGCCAGGGAGAGGTAATGGACCATCCAGGGGGCCAGGTCGTCCAGGTCGGAAAGAAACTTGACCCGGTCCTCGTGGTCCATCTCCCGGAGTTCTTCCAGGTCCAGGAGGTTGGTCTTCTTGTAGAGCTTGGCCAGAAATCCCAGGACCTTCTTGCACCTTTCCACCAGGTCCTCTCCCCCGGCGGGGGCGCACCACTCCACCATCTCAGAGAGGCTGCTGACCCGGGCTTCGTTCCAGTTGACCGTCTCTTCCCGGATCCTTCGGACCGCCTCCAGGGCGCCTTCCCGGTCTCCTCCCTCCTGGAGGATGAGGAAGAGGGCTGTCTCGATAAGGGGCAGTCCCTCCACCGGGCCCGGCGGCCGGTAACGCTCCGCCAGGGCGTCCAGGATTTCTTCCTGCCCGGGTTTCAGGGCCGGGCCGGAAGGGGCGTTCTCCCCGGTTCCGGTCATTTGCCGGCGGCCTTCTTCTTTTCCAGCCTTGCCTGGATCTTCTTCCCCCGCTGGACCCCCCTCTTGCGGGGTTTGCGGGCCTTGGATTTGACGGGAATCTCCACGCCCAGGCGCTTGCAGAAACTCCGGACCGTTTCCGAGGGCTGGGCACCAAGGTTCAGCCAGTGGGCGGCCCGCTCCTTGTCCAGGACCACCTGTTCCTCCTCCTTGGGGCTCAAGGGGTCGTAGTGGCCCAGGATCTCCAGGGCCTCGCCGCCCCGGGCGGTCCGGGCGTCGAAGACGCAGATCCTGTAATAGGGCCGGTTTCTCCGCCCGGTCCTCATGAGTCTGATTCTAACTGCCAAGGGTTCCTCCGGTTCGATGTCTGTTCCGCCCCGCCGGGCGGATCCTCAAGTTTGCGCGATCGTCAAAAATTCCAACCAAGTCTCCGGGCCGAACTCGCGTTCAGCGCCGCTTCTTTCCCGGCGTCCGGAAACCTTTCCTGGGGGGGCCTCCCCCGGCCAGGCCCTCCAGGGCCCGGGGATCCATCTTGCCCACCTGCTTGAAGAGCTTGCCTGCCATCTTGAACTGTTTCAAAAGGTCGTGGACCGCCTGGACGTCGTTTCCCGAACCCCGGGCGATCCTTCTCCGCCTGCTTCCGTCGATGATCTCCGGCCTCTTCCGCTCCGCCGGGGTCATGGAGGTGAAGATGGCTTCCAGGCGCTTGAAATGCTTGTCCTCGAAGTCGAGCTGGTCCAGGAGCCCCCCCATTCCCGGGAGCATCCCCATGACCTTCTTGAGGGGCCCCAGCTTTTTGATCCACTGGAGTTGCTTGTAGAAGTCGTCCAGGTTGAACCGCCCCTTGAGGAGCTTCTCCTGGGCCTTCTCGGCCTCCTCCCGGTCCACCACTTCCTGGGCCTTCTCCACCAGGCTGACCACGTCCCCCATGCCCAGGATGCGGCCCGCCATGCGCTCCGGGTGGAAGGGCTCCAGGTCGTCGGGCTTCTCTCCCACTCCCACCAGGAGGATGGGCCGGCCCGTGACGGCCTTGATGCTCATGGCCGCCCCGCCCCGGGCGTCGCCGTCCAGCTTGGTGAGGATCACCCCCGTAAGGGGAAGGCGCTCGTGGAAGGCCTTGGCCGACTGGACCGCGTCCTGGCCGGTCATGGCGTCGCTCACCAGGTAGACCGCGTGGGGCTGGACCTGGGCGTGGATCTCCTCCAGTTCCGCCATGAGCTCTTCGTCCACGTGCAGCCGTCCCGCCGTGTCCAGGATGGCCACGTCATGGCCCGCCGACCGGGCATGGGCCACGGCGCGCTTGCAGAGTTCGGGGGGGCGTGCCGTGGTGGGCTCGGTATAGACGGGGACGTCCAGCTGTTTCCCCAGGGCCGCGAGCTGGTCCACGGCAGCCGGGCGCTGGAGGTCCGCCGCCACGAGGATGGGATTTTTCTTGTAGCGCTTGCGCAGGAAGAGGGCCAGCTTGGCGCAGGTCGTGGTCTTTCCCGACCCCTGGAGCCCGGCCATGAGGTAGACGGTGAATCCCGAGGGGGAGAAGGTGACGGGCGGCTCTTCCGGTCCCATCAGTGCCGTGAGTTCGTCGTGGAAGATCTTGATGAACTGCTGGCCCGGTTGAACGGATTTGAGGACCTCTTCGCCGAGAGCCCTCTCCTTGACCCTCTGGATGAAGGTCCGGGCGACCTTGAAGTGTACGTCCGCCTCCAGGAGGGCCGCCCTCACGGCGCGAAGGCCCTCCTCCATGTTCTTCTCGGTGAGCTTCTTCTGGCCCTGGAAGACCGTGAAGGCCTTGCCCAGGGCTTGGGTCAGGGATTCGAACATCTGGGGAGATCCGTTTCTTCCATCCCCTTTGGGGTTCCTGGGAGCGGCGCATCATAGGGCCGCCCCCTCGGGGGTTGCAAGGCGCCCCGGGGGAAGAGGCCCTATTCCTGGACCCTTTCCACGTCCGCCCCGAGAGAGCGGAGTTTCTCTTCGATCCGTTCGTAGCCCCTGTCGATGTGGTAGACCCGGTCCACCAAGGTAATGCCCTCGGCCACCAGGCCCGCCAGGACCAGGGCGGCCGAGGCCCGCAGGTCGGAGGCCATGACGGGGGCCCCCGAGAGGCGTTCCACCCCTTGGATCACGGCGCTGGCCCCTTCCCGGCGGATGAGGGCCCCCATGCGGGTCAACTCGGCGGCGTGGATGAAGCGTTCCGGGTAGATCCTTTCGGTCACCACGCTGATGCCGTCGGCCAGGGTGAGAAGGGCCATGAACTGGGCCTGCATGTCCGTGGGGAACCCCGGGTAAGGGTAGGTGGTGAGATCCAGGGGCCGGATTCTCCCCTCGCGGGGGAGGGTGCGGATGGAGTCCTCCCCCACCTCGATTCGGACCCCGGCGGCGTCGAGCCGGTCCAGCACGGCCGAGAGGTGCTCCGGCCGCAGGCCCTCCACCAGGATCTCGGAGTTGGTGATGAGCCCGGCGATCACCAGGGTGCCCGCCTCGATCCTGTCGGGGATCACCTCCCAGGACGTGCCCTTGAGTTCCTTTACCCCGTGGACCCGCAACAGGTGGCTCCCCACGCCCTCGATCTCGGCGCCGCAGGCGTTGAGGAAGTTGCAGAGGTCCTGGACCTCGGGTTCCATGGCGGCCCCTTCGATGATCGTGTCCCCCTTGGCCAGGACGGCGGCGCAGAGCACGTTGCAGGTCCCCAGCACGGTGCTCCCGAAGGATCCGCCCAGGTAGATCCTTCCCCCCACCGGCTCCCCTTCGGCCACCACGTAGCCCCCTTCCACCCGGATCCGGGCACCCAGGGCGCGGAGGCCTTTGAGGTGGAGGTCCACGGGGCGGTGGCCGATGTTGCAGCCCCCGGGAAGGGAGACCTTGGCGTAGCCCCGGCGCGCCCACATCGGGCCCAGGAGGTTGAAGGATGCGCGCATGGTGCGGACCAGCGAATAAGGCGCCGTGGAGGAACGGGGGTCGGAGACTTCCGCCCAGACCCTCCCGGAAAGCTCCCGGTCGCACTTGACGCCCACCGTGGAGAGGATCCGCATCAGCGTGGCGATGTCCGACAGGTGGGGCGCGTTGGTGATCTCCATCCTTCCCTCCATGAGCGGCGCCGCCGCCAGGATGGGAAGCACGGCGTTCTTGGCCCCCGAGACCCGGACGGTCCCGGAGAGTCTCTTTCCACCTACGATCCTGAACTTGTCCATTTCACTTCCGTTCCCGGCCCAGCTGGGCGAGTCGGGTCTTTTTTACTCGTTCTCTTTCCTCCAGCGGGGCGCCCGCCTGGAAGCCCAGGTCTTCGCCGGTGATCTCCAGGAGCACTTCGTCCGCCTCTTCCTGGACGAGAGGGTTCTCGTGCAGGAGCAGGTCGCAGACCTTGGGGGCCAGACTCTTCAGGCGGAAACGCCAGCAAACCCGCAGGGAGAGAATCACCACGTCGGTGTCTTCCGAGGAGAGAAGGGGCTCGATCTTTTCCGCAAGGCCGGGAATCTCGCTGGAGTGGCAGGCGCTGAAGGCCCAGGAAAGCCTCTCCTCGTTTGCCGTCCGGCAAAGTTCCGAAATCAGCGTTCCCAGGCCCCGCCGCCCCTCCTCTCCAAGATCCAGGAGCCGTTCCACGGCCTGGACGTGGGCCGACACGTCGCCGGCGGCGGCCACCTGGAGGAGGCGCTCGACGGCGCCGGGATCGCGTGAGAGTTCCACCGGGTCCTTGAAGATGACCTCGCTTCCCTCCACTCCACCGTCCTCGAGGGGGTCGAACTCGCGGATCAGGAAGGGCCCGCCTTCCTCCTTGGGGGCCTCCAGGATCAGGTCCCGCATTTGGGAGGTAATCCAGCCCACGGCCCTCCCGGCGATCTCCCGGGGAAAGAGGACCCCCCGGGCCCCCTCCTCA
>CAYQBW010000074.1:0-8713 GCA_964415725.1 uncultured Planctomycetia bacterium | reverse complement strand
TTGTGTTTTAATGCTGCGGCGCCCACCTAGATGTGCGCATGTTGTATCGTCGGCGACGTTCCGGCCGCCTCGGCCGCCTTCTTCACCTTCCTGTTGAAATCCTCGATTTCCCTGGCAAGCTCCGGGTAAACGTGCTTCCACGCCTTGTCCTTGGATTCGAAAATGGTGTATTGGGCGGGTTTGTTCGCACGGAAATCCTTCTCCAATATGGGGATGACCCGCGGGTTCCGGGTCTTTAGAGCCCTGAGCTTCGCCACGTCCTTCTTGTCCTTGAAGATCGCCAGCAGAATGCCCTTCCCTTTCCAGGAGGCTGCCTCCTCGGGCCTGGGAGACCTGAGGACCTTCACCAGGGAGGTCTTGGGGTTGGCATGGACATACTTGGCGATCACCTTGGCGTTGTCGGCGGCGCTGTCCAGGCGCATATCATTTGCGAAGAGGTTGAAGGCGATGATTCCCGGGATGACGATTGCGAAGGGCACGATGAGTTTCATGAAGGCGGCGAAGACGATGCCCTTCTGGCCTTCCGCCAGGGAAGCCGAGCCCAGGGTCCTCTGGGTGATGTATTGGTTGAGCCCCCAGTAGTAGAAGTTGGGAATCCACAAGCCCAGGAGCAGCGCCGTCCAGGGAAGGATCGGATCCGAGGAGGGCATGAACATGTTGAGCCTGCTCCGGTTCAGCTCCCAGAACCGCTCCAGGGCCCCCGACCCCGGGGAGAGGTGCTGGACCGCCACGGCTCCCGAGACGGGGTCCAGGATCTTGGCCGCCTCCGTGGCGAGGCCCAATTTCTGGAAGGCGAAATACATCACCACCACGCCCCCCAGGATCAGCGAGCTTCCCTGGATCAGGTCGGCCCAGGCGCAGGCCTTCAGACCCCCGGCGCCCACGTAGATCATGGCGATGAGCCCGATGGCCAGGGATCCCGAGGCAAGGCTCACGAAGTGGCCGTTTCTCGCCGCCACGGTCTGGATGACCAGGGCACCCGAGTAGGTCACCGCGCCAAGCAGAACCATGTAGATGAAAATAGTGGCGGCCGCCATGATGGTCCGGGCCCCGGCGTTGTATCGGTGCTCAAGGAATTCGGGCATCGTGAAGATCCCCAGCCTGAGAAAGTAGGGGAGAAAGCCGAAGGCCACTACCACCAAGGTGATGGCGGCCATCCACTCGTAGCTGGCGATGGCCATTCCAACGTGACACGCCGCGTTTCCGGACATCCCCACGAACTGCTCCGTGGAGATGTTGGCGGCGATGAGCGAGAAACCGATGAGCCACCACTTGAGGCCCCTCCCGGCCAGGAAATAGTCCTCTGAGTCCTTCTTCTTCTCCCGGCTCTTCCAGAGGCCGACGCTCACCACGCTGACCACGAAGGCCAGAAACACCAGGACATCCCAGAATCCAATGTGCATGGAGAAAGCTCCCGTCACCTGTGGGAATGGGGTTCCAACGGCGGCCTGGGGCCCGCCGAGCCCGGGGGAGGGCGGATTCTACAGGCCCGGGAGGGACGCACCAAGGAAAGGCCCCGTCGAATTGGATAGAATGGCCCGACTTTTCCCGGGATTGCCGCCGGGGGGAAGGGAATGTCCCGTCCCGCGGGTTGCACAGCCCTCCCTCCCCGGCGCCCGGAAGGGCAAGTGATGAGCGACCCCTCCATGGACATCCCCGAACCTGGAACCCTGCTGGGGCGGGGCGGGCCCGTGGCGCGCCGGCTGGAGCGCTACGAGGAACGTCCCCAGCAAAAAGCCATGCTCGCCGCCGTGGCGGCCGCCCTGGAGGAGGGGAGCCACCTGCTGGTGGAGGCCGGGACGGGGGTGGGCAAGTCCTTCGGTTACCTGATCCCGGCGCTTGGCCACGCCTTCGCCACGGGGGAAAAAGTGGTGGTCTCCACCAGGACCATCGCCCTCCAGGACCAGTTGGAGATGAAGGACCTTCCCCTTCTCCAGGCGGTCCTTCCCTACGAGGTCACTGCCGTGGTGGCGAAAGGCCGCAACAACTACCTCTGCCGGCGCCGCCTGGAGAGGGCCCTCCTCAAGGGGAAGAGCCTCTTCGACGACCCCGAGGCCGTGGCCCACCTCAAGGAGCTGAAGGCCTGGGCGGAGCGCACCACAGACGGGTCCCGCTCGGACCTCTCCAACCCACCCCCGCACCATGTCTGGGAAGAGGTGATGGCCGAGTCGGGCAATTGCGCCCAGAGGAAATGCCCCTTCTACGACAAGTGCTTCTACCAGGGCGCCCGGCGGCGGATGGAGTCCGCCCGGGTGCTGGTGGTGAACCACGCCCTCTACTTCTCCGACCTGGCGCTCCGGATCGCCGGCGCCGTCTACCTTCCCAAGCATTCCGTAGTGATCTTCGACGAGGCCCACACGGTGGAAAAAGTCGCCACCAAGCAGCTCGGCCTGGAACTGGGCCCGGGATCGGTGGAGCACCTCCTCTCACGGCTTCTCTCGGAACGGACCGGAAAGGGCGTCCTGGCAGGCATCGACGCCCCTCTTTGCAAGGAGGCCGTGGGCCTCGTCCGCGACGCATCCCGGGACTTCTTCAAGGAAGTCCGCAAGTGGATGGAAAAACACGACCCCGGGGGGTCTGGAAGACTTCTCGGGGACGATCCCTTCGTGCCCAATACCCTGACGGGGCCTCTCTCCGCCCTTTCCGACGCCCTGATCGACGCCTCGGACCAACCCGGCCTGAACCAGGACGACCGGATGGAACTCTCCCGCTACTCCGTCCGCGCCGGCGTCCTGGCCCGGGCCGCGTCGATCCTCCTGGACGAGCGCCCCGAGGACCAGGTGATCTGGACCGAGGGAAAGGGAAAGCGCCTCAAGATCGTGGCCTCCCCCCTGGAAGTGGGGAAGATCCTGGAGAAACACCTATACCCTGGTTTGCGCTCCTGCGTCTTTACTTCGGCGACACTCTCCGTGGGAAGCAAGGGCGGCTTTACCTACATCGAGCGGAACCTGGGTCTTCCCGAGGCCAGGGAACTCCAGCTCGGGAGCCCCTTTCCCTTCCGGGAGAACGTGGAGATCCACATCCACCTGGACATGCCCGACCCGGCGGAGGGGGAGAAGTGGGAAAAGGCGGTGCTGGAGAAGATCCGCCGGGAGGTCCTGGCCGAGCGGGGCCGGGCGCTCGTCCTCTTTACGAGCTGGCGCCTCGTGGAGAAGGCCCGCTCCCTGGCCAGGGAGCTTGCGGAAGAGGGGATTCCCTGCATCTTCCAGGGCGAAGGGGCCGTCCAGCGCCTGGTGGACCGAAAGCGCCGGTGCGACGAGGCGGTGCTCTTCGGCACGGAGAGCCTCTGGGAGGGAATCGACATCCCCGGCGAGACCTTGACGCTCGTGATCATCCCCAGGCTTCCCTTTCCCGTGCCCTCGAGCCCGCTCGTCAAGGCCAGGAGCCGGGAAATCCAGAAGGCCGGAAAGAGTCCCTTCTGGGAGTACCTGCTTCCCGAAGCCATCCTCAAGTTCAAGCAAGGCTTCGGCAGGCTGGTCCGGGCCCGGGACGACAGGGGCCGGGTGGTGATCCTGGACAGGAGAATCACGACCAAGTCCTACGGGCGCTTCTTCCTGCAGGCCCTGCCGCCCTGCCCGGTGGTGCTCCACCGGCCCGAAGGTATCCAGGAGCGGGTGGAAGCCCCGTAGGGGACGCCGTAGGGGACGCCCGAGGGACGGCGCGGATGCGCCGTCCCGACGGTCGTCCCGCGCTAGGGCCCCCCACCCCCGATGGATCCGGCCCGATGACCCACTCACCCCAGGGACGGGATGATTCCCCATTCCCGGATCCATCCCGGGCCGACGTTCGCCTGCGTCGCCTCCGGCGACCCAGGCTCCGGCGGCCCTACACCCACAATGGAATGTAGGGGACGCCCGAGGGACGGCGCGGATGCGCCGTCCCGACGGTCGTCCCGCGATCTGGCCGGGCCCTCCCCGGGTTACGGCTCCAGCCCGGGAATCTCCGATGAAGGACCTGGGTGACTCCATGCGATCCAGGTCCGAGAAAAACCACGGCCGCTCCTGCGTGCCCTACTTCCTGGGAGACCTCCTGGGGGTGACGGGTCTGCTCCTGCTCCTGCCCCTCCTCCTCCTGGTCTTTCCCCCACTACCCAGGGAGGACGTCTCCCCCCTGGTCTTCCTCGGGCCCGCCGCCCTGGCCTTCGGCGCCGGCCTGGCCCTCAAGACCCTCTTCCCCAAAGGCACCCCCACCTTCAAGGAAGCCCTGGTCATCACCGGGCTGGGCTGGCTCTTCATCAGCGCCGCCGGGTGCCTGCCCTTCGTTTTCGGCCTCCACAAAGGCTTCGTAGACGCCCTCTTCGAATCGGTGAGCGGCTTCACCACTACGGGGATCACCGTGTTCGAAGGCCTGGACCGGATGCCTTCGAGCGTCCTCTTCTGGCGCTCCCTCATCCAGTGGCTCGGAGGCCTGGGGATCCTCACCTTCTTTCTGGCCGTGAGCGCCGGAGGAGGCGGGGCGGCGGCCGCCCTCTTCGGGGCGGAAGGCCACAAGGTGGATCTTCCCCGCCCCGTTCCGGGGATCTTCCACACCGTGAAGATCCTCTGGGGGATCTACACCCTGTTTACGGCGGCCTGCTTCCTCGCCTTCCTGGCGGGCGGGATGTCGCCCTTCGACGCCCTGAACCACTGCCTCACGTGCCTCTCCACGGGAGGCTTCTCCACCCACGACGAGAGCATGGCCTTCTTCGCCTCCCATCATTTCCCGCACGCCGTCTTTCTCGAATACGCGGCCTCCTTCTTCATGCTGCTGGGCGGCATGAACTTCCTTCTCCACTACAAGGTCCTCTCCGGCAGGCCCGGAGAACTCTTCAAGGACTTCGAGGCCCGAAGGTTCTTTCTCATCCTGGGCGGCGCAACCCTCCTTCTCACGGGCGACCACCTGCTCCACTTCCTGTCCGGGACGCCCATCTCCTTCCACGAGGTCCACGAGACCTTCCGGGCCTCCCTCTTCCAGGCCTCCTCTCTCATCACCTCCACCGGGTTCGCCACCAAGGACATCAACTCCCCCTTCTTCCCGGCGCTGTCCAAGCAGGTCTTCTTCCTGCTCATGATCGTCGGCGGCTGCGTGGGTTCCACCGCCGGGGGGATCAAGGTCCTCCGCGCCGGGGTCCTGGCCAGGCTCTTTCGGAACAGGCTCTTCAAGATGACCGCGCCCAAGGGGTCGGTCGCGCCCGTGGTGATCAACGGCAGGATCCTCCCCGAGGGGGAGATCCTCAGGATCTCGGCCATCGTCTTCGCCTGGCTGGGGCTGATCGCCCTGGGGGCCGGGATCACGGCGGCCTTCTCCGACCTGGACGCCTGGCAGTCCCTTTCGGGGATGACCTCGGCCGTCGGGAACATGGGGCCTTTCTATTTTTCGGTGCACAAAATGGCCGGCCTCTCGCCGGTCATCAAGCTAACCTACGTATTCGGAATGCTCGCGGGGAGGCTGGAGATCCTTCCCGTGGCGGTTCTCTTCACGCGGGCGGCCTGGAGGAGGTAACCCAAAGGAAAGGCGGAAAAACCATGTATGTCATCATCGCCGGAGGCGGAATCGCCGGGAGCACCCTGGCCAAGGAGTTCGCCGACCGCCGCCACGACGTGGTGGTCATCGAGCAGAACAAATCGGCCTGCGAAAACCTCTACGCCCACACCGGCGCAGTGACCATCCACGGAAGCGCCCTGGACATCCGCACCATCAAGGAGGCGGGGGCCGAGAAGGCCGATCTCGCCATCGGCGCCCTCTACAAGGACGCCGACAACCTGACCTTCGCCATCCTGGCCCACACCTTCCGGATCCCAAAGATCATCGTGAAAATGCGGGACCCCGCTTACGAGGAGGCCTTCCGGGCCGCCGGGGTGGACACGGTCTGCAACATGATCGAGATGCTCCGTTCCCGGGTCCTGGCCGAGGTGGAGACCCCGAACCTCCAGGTCCTGGCCCCCCTCAAGGCGGGCGAGGCCCGGCTGGTCATGTTCCACCTGCCGCCGGCCCACTTCCCCGAGGGCGTCAAGGTGCGGGACCTGGTCCGGAACCCCGCCTTCGGGAAAGGATGCATCTTCGCCGGAATCCTCCATTCCGAAACGGGAAAACTGGTCCTGCCCAGGGGGGACGACCGGATCGGGCCCGGGGACCAGGTCTTCGCCGTGCTTGACGCCGAGGGCTTCACCCAGGTGAACCAATTTCTGGCCAAAGCCCTGGAGGACTCCCGGGAGCCCGCGCGGGTCTGACCGGTCAGCTCCCTTTCTCTCCCCTCCCCGAGAGAACGAAGAGCCCCATCAGGGCCAGAAAAGCCAGAAAACCCAGCCCCGCGTAGGCATACCAGATGTAGTGGGCGTGGGCGTAGACCCCCGGCATGGCCCCCTTCCCGGCCAGGGCCGCCTCCCGGGCGGCCTGCTGGGCCGCCGGGAGGGTGTGGGGATCGGGGCAGAAGGCCTCCAGGAGGTAGCCTGAGCTCACGAAGCCCAAGAGGTTGGCGAAAAAGCTGTTGATGTGGGCGTAGCCCAGAAAGAGCCCCTCCTTTCCAGGCGGAGCCTGCCTGGAGGCGAACTCCAGGTACTTGGGACTCAAAAAGCACTCGGCCACTCCCAGGACTACTATCCCTCCGATCATGGTTACCGTAATCGGATGGAGGGTGAGTCCGAGCACGTGGAAATGCCCTGTGAAGAGGCGGGACGACGCCATGACCAGGGCGGCCGCCCCCACCAGCGCCATAGAGACCGTAAGCGCCGCCTCCGCCCGCTAGCGCCGGACGAGCTGGGTGATCGGGATCACCAAGAGCACCACCACCAGGGGATTGACGTTGGCGTACCACTCGGGGGCGGCGTGCTCTCCCACCAGGCGGAGGACATACTTGGGCATGGAGGCGTAGAGCTGGTGCTGGATGGTCCAGAAACAAGCTGTGATGAGGATGAACACCAGGAACCTCCCGTTGGAGAGGGCCTGGAGCATCCCGTTCAGGGTTTCTCTCATGCTTCCCGGCCGCTCCTCTCCTTTGCGGGCGGTAGGATGGTAGAAAAGGATCACCCAGACCAGGGCCGCCAGGGCCATGGCGGCGGAGAAGCGCGGCACCAGGCCCACCCCCAAATCCTCCCGGATGGATTTGACCACGGTCTTTCCCGAGAAAGACCCGATGTTGACCATCATGTAGAAGATGGAATAGGCCCGGGCCCGGTTGACGGCGTCGGAAGACTTGGCCACCGTGCCGGTGATGATGGGTTTGACGAAGGCCCCGCCGAGGACGATGAAGAAGAGCGCCGGAAGCACCATGCCCAAAGAGTGGAAGAATCCCAGGGATCCGTAACCGGCGGAAAGCAGGGTGAAAGCCAGGATCAGGGCCGCCCGAAAGCCCATCCTGTCGGCCAGGGCCCCGGTGAAGAAGGGAAAGAGATAGAGAAGGGCCCCGAAGAGCCCCGCCACCCAGCCGGCGGCGTGGTCCGAAAGCCCCACTACCCGGGTCAGGTAGAGGGCCAAGGCGATGAAAGTCCCGTAGAAGGCGGCCCTCTCGAACCCGGATGATTCATGAAGGTTCGTCGCGAAAGGCCGGAGATGCCGGTCAGTGTGGGCACCCGCAGGGTCGAGGACCGGAGGCGTGCTTGACAGCACGTCGAGGATCCGAGACCCGAGGACGCCCGCAATGGCCGGTAGATCCGGCCTTGCAGCAGGACCTTCATGAATCATCCGGGTAAAAGTTCCGCCCCATTGGCCACCCAAAAGGCTCGGGGGAATCGCCAGGTCGTGGTCTTGGTGTCCATCCGGGTCTCCCTGGGGAAGGGGTCAAAGTGGGGGGTTGGAAAGAAAACCCTATCAGGCCGGCCCTCTCCGGCTGAACTCTTCCATTTTCCCCGCCCCATCCCTTAGGCTGTCTCCTCTGTAGACACACCTCGCCAGGGAGAACCCATGAAACGTCCCATGCGCCTCCTGGAAGTCCTTCTTCCCTTTGCACTTGGGGCCTGCGCCTCCTTTTCCGGGGGACCTTCCCATCTCCGGTCCAAGTCCCCTCTTCCCCTGGAATACCGGGGGAAAATCGGCCTGCTCTCCCAGATGGAGGACCCTCCCCCCCGGGCCGAGGCCATGCCCGCCTCGGCCCTGAAGATGGACGGACCCGCCGTGGAGATCCGGGCGGACCTCTACACCGTGGACCAGGCCCCTCTCCAGGCTCTCCTGGGCCTCCCGAACCTCCGTCCCGCCGCCTTCCTGGTGAACCTGGAAGAAGCCTCCCGGGCGCTCCAGAAACTCCAAGACAAAGGCCTGGCCAAGAGCCTCTCCTCGCCGAGGCTCGTTTCCTGGTCCAAACAGAGGGCCCGGGTCTCCCTGAGCGACAAGGTGAGCTACGTCGAGGGATACAAGCTCAACCCCGGCAAGAAGGGCATGGTCCTCGATCCCCAGGTGGGGGTCCTGCAGGCCGAGACCCAGGTGACCGTCACGGCCCGGGCTGGGAAGGAAGCCGACCAGGTGAACCTGGAAGTCCAGATTCATCTCCGGAAACCTCCCGGAAAACTGCCCGTGTTGAAACTGAAGCTCGGCTCCTTTTCCCGGCCCCTCTCCCTCCAGGCCCCCCTGGTCTTTCTCCAGGATCTTTCCGCCCGTGCCTCCCTCACCCCCAGCCAAGGCCTTCTCCTGGCCGGGTTGGAAGGGGGCCGGCAAGGACGGGCCTTCCTGGCCCTGGTCCACGCCCGCAAGCTGAACGCCCCCAGGTGAAAGAAAAAACACTCAGAGGGATACGCCCATGAAA
>CAYQBW010000073.1:0-8792 GCA_964415725.1 uncultured Planctomycetia bacterium | reverse complement strand
CCCAAAGGGAGGGCAGGGGGCAGGAAAGAAAGCCGGGTCTCAGCCAGGCCCTTTCCCCCGGAGGCTTCCACCGGCCCCGGCCTCCCCGGCCCTTTCGTTCCTCCACCGTTTCCGCCCATGAGGAACAAAGGGTCCAGGCCAGGAAAGGACCGGTCCCGGCGAGCACGAAGGGAGAACCCGCCCGCGCCAGGCCGCAGGCCGTGTATTCGGGGGACCGCACGAAAAGAGGGTGGAGGAACAGGTCCCCCCGGGGTCCCGTGGGCACGTGGGGGTCCAGCCAGAGCAGGCTTCCTCCGCCCCTGACCCGCCGGGCGTCCAGGGCGGCCGCGTTGGAGGCGCGCAGGGAGGAAGGGCCCGCGAAGAGGCGCTCCGCTTCGGGAAGGGCGGCGAAGAGAAGGTCCCAGGCCGCCAGGTTTCCCGCCGAGGCGGGCCCGTACCCCCCCATGCCCGCTCTCACCCCGGCCGCGTAGGCATCCCAGAGGCGGCGCGCCGCCGGGGAGGCGCGGGAGAGTTTCCCCCGGGCCCTTCTCTGTATGCGGAGGGACGTCACGAGGCTGTCGTTGCGGGAGGCCCACGCGCCCTCCTCGAGGAGGGAGAGTTTTCCCTCGGCCCGAGCGAGGCCCAGGACCAGGACTTGCGGGACCCGCCTCCCGTGCCAGGCCCCGAGGGCCCAAAGGGCGGCCCTCCCGTCGGGGGCGGCCACGCTTAGGACCCGCCCCTCTTCCACCCGCACCGGACCCCAGGGAGTGCGCACCCGGACCATCTCGGAAGAACGGAAGAAAAAATCAGGCAAGGATGGAGTAGCCTCCGTCCACAACCAGGGTCTGGCCGTGGACCATGTCCGACATGGGAGAACAGAGGAAGACCACGGCCTTGGCCACGTCCTCCGGCGCCGTCAACCGGCCCGCCGGGGTCCGCTTCCGGGAGTTCTCGAGAATGGAGTCCCGCTCCGGGAAGAACTTGAGGGCGTCCGTCTCCACCACGCCTGCCGAGATGGCGTTGACGTGGATCCCCTGGGGGGCGAGTTCCAGGGCCAAGTGGCGCACCAGGGATTCCAGGGCCGCTTTCGACGCTCCCACGGCGGCGTAATGCGGGATGGCCCGGACCGCCCCCAGGCTCGAGACGGCCACCACCCACCCGCCCTCTTCCTTTTTCATGAGGGGGACCGCCTTCTGGACCAGCCCCAGGAGGGCTCCGGCATTGATGTCCATGGTCCAGTGCCAGTGGCGCTCCGTAAGCTCCAGGGCAGACTTGAGAACCCCCGAGGCGGCGTTGCTCACCAGGATGTCCAGGCGGCCGAACTCCGATTGGATCCGCTCGAAGAGCCTGTCCAGGTGGGCCCGCTCGGCCACGTTTCCCTTGAGGAGGAGGGCCCGGCTCCCCGCCGCCTCGATGGCCCGGGCCGTCTCCATGGCGGCCGCCTTGTTCCGGAGGTAGTTGATGGCCACGTTCACTCCCCTGGAAGCGAGCTCCAGGGCGATGGCCCTTCCGATTCCCCGGGATCCCCCCGTGACCAGGGCGAACCGCCCCTTCATGTTCATTTCGTCCATCGGTGTTTCTCCTGCTCGGGATCTTCTTTGGTCTTACTCCGCTTCTTCCTCCACCCTGGGTTCTTCCACGGGCGTCGCCAAGGGCTTTTCGAGAAGCCGCAAACACCCGTTCCGGAGAAGCTGGTCCAGGAAGAGGTAGCCCCTCTCCAGGGCCGGACGCACCTCGTCCCCGAACCGGGCCTCCAACTCGGCGGCGATCCCCGAGAAGGTCCGGGTGCCGTCGCAAAGCTCCCAGAAGGCCGAACCCCGCTCATCCAGGGGAAGCAGAATGTGGGGCTTTCCCAGCACCCGGGCGCAAAGGCGCCCGAACCAGGAATCTCCATACCGAGGCAGGAGAATCACCACCTTTCCCTCGGGGGAGAGGCGGAAGGGCAGGGCCCTCACGGGAACGAGGGCTTCCGGGTCTTTCTGGGGGCGTCGTTTCACCTGGGTCTTTCCGGTCCGGGAAAGGGACCCTCCTTCTCCAAGGCTCCCTTTCTTGTAAGATAAAAGTTCCCCCTGAAAAAGCAGGAGAAGCCATGGGACGCGGTCCAAACTTCTTCCCCCTTTCCCTTGCGGCGCTCTTTTTCTTTTCTTTTCCCGCCGTCCGGTCCCAGGACGGCAGGCTCGCCCCTCTCATGAGCGCCCTCAAGGCGGGAGACCTGGGGGAAGCCCTGGCCCTCCTGGAAAAAGGACCCCGGCCCAAGGGGGTCCAGGCCCTGGAAGCGGCCCGGCGGCTGGTGGATCTCTCCACGGGGAAGGTCCGGGCCAGGGGAGAAGCCCGCAAAGGGCTGGAAGGGGCCGTGAAGATCCTCCAGGGGGCCATTCCCTCCACCTTGAAACACGAGAAGGCCGCTCTTGCCTTCAAGGCCGCCTTCGAGCTGGGGAAACTCATCCTTTCGGGGCGCCCCGTCCCGCATAGCCCGGACCAGGTGGCGGCGCTCACGGCCCTCCAGGAAGCCCACCGCCACGCCCTGGCTCTTCCCGGAATGGAGGGCCGGGAAGCCCTGAAGAAGGTGGATCTTCTCCTCCTGCCCTTGTGCCGGAAGATGGGGCACACCATGGAAGTGGCCCGCTACGCCCGGGAGCTCCTGGGTCTTTCCCTTTCCACCCGGGAGCGCAGGGGCGTGAGAGACGCCCTGGGGGAAGCCTTGCTGGCTTTGAACCGGCCCAAGGAGGCCTACACCTACCTGAAAGACAAGATCCGCGAGCACCCCACCGATCCGGAGCTGATCTTCCCCGTGGCCAAGGGGCTCTTCCGCAGTTCCCCCCAGACCACCCTGGAACTCCTTCTTCCCGTGCTCGGAAAGGACCCGGACCGCCGGGT
Organism: uncultured Planctomycetia bacterium; assembly: GCA_964415725.1. Classification (GTDB taxonomy): domain Bacteria; phylum Planctomycetota; class UBA1135; order UBA1135; family JALUZX01; genus JALUZX01. The sequence goes on along the minus strand of CAYQBW010000073.1, from coordinate 5,936 downwards.
GGAGAAGACCTGGACGGCATGCCTGGACCTCTTCTACCGGGCCTTCCGGGTTCTTCCCAAGAAGAAGCCCCCCCTCTACGACCTCATCCGGCAGCACCGCATCCTTCTTCCCCTGCCCCGGATCTGGGGACACGCCAGCTGGCGCCCCGGCTTCAGGGCCTACCGGAAGGAAGGCACCCACCCGGGAAAGGTCTACGAAGGGAAGATGAAGATCCAGGTCATGGTGCCCTTCTCCAAGGGTTGGTATCCGACCCACACCCCGCCGCCGGAACTCTCCCGGTGGAGGAACGCCGCCTTGGTCCTCAGAAAAGGCAAGAAAGGCCCGGTGCTCGTGCTCTACTGGTTCGGGCCGGACCTCTTCTACTGGTATGGCACTACGCCCAGAAGATCGGGGGTCACGGGCAAAGGCGCCCTGGGGGACAGCAAGGGCGGGATCGCGTCCCTGGTGAGCAAGCTCTGCTACGGGCCCGGGGCCCGCAAGAGGGGACTCCGGTTCAAGCCTGTCACCCCTTTGCCTTATTCCCTGGGGATCCCTTCGGGGGTCACCAAGAAAGCCTGGATCCGGGGCAGGACCATCTTCCAGGAGAACTTCTTCTCCCTGGGGCAGGTGACGGCGGAAGTCCTCCTGCGGGTGGAAAAGAAAGACGCCAAGCTCCTGGGGCCTGAACTTCGCTGGTGCCTCAGGAACATCCGCATCCTTCGCCGGTAGGGGATGCTGGAGGGCCGGGCCAGGCGCTCAAACCTCGTCCCCCATGGGAGGCTGTTTCAACTTGACGCACAGGAAAGTCCTCTCCCTTTTGAAAGAGAGATGTTTCCCAAGTAAAATACAACTTACATCTTTTTCGATCTCCTTGCTCCACCTGCTCCGGGCAGGCTGGACCGCAAAAAAAGTATTCTCTCGTTTCCTTTCCCTTCTCCTTTTTCCCGCCTTTACCAAAGGAGGCAGAACCATGAAAAAACTCCTTCAGATCCCCCTGGCCGGCCTCCTGCTTGCAGCCGGCGCATTCTCCCAGGGACAGGTGGTCCCCCCCAAGCTGACGGCTTTCGCCAAAGACGCCATTTTCAATTCCCCCAACGTTCCGGGCACCACCTTCTCCCAGATCCACATCATTCCCTACCCGGGCCAGCCGGGGAAATACATCGTTGCCATTACGGTGAATTCCGGGCTTCCTCCAAGCTGGGGAGGCGTGGGCGGCTCGGATCTCCTCACCGGCGTGTATGACGTGAGGACCAACAAGTTCACCCCCGACAAGAACGCGGCCCAACTGAACGGGTCGAAAACGGAATTCGGGCTCACTCTCTACCACAACGGCCTGATCGCCTTCTTCGAATCCAGCAGCGCCGGCACCTACAGCCCTTACCTGGCCATCCGCACCAGCCTGAACCAGCCCTTCAAAGTGGCGGGACAGATCGCCAACATGCCCAAGCAATCCTACTGGGACGGCTCCCTGGCCAACCTGGGCGGCAAGATCCACGTCCTTCACGTCCTTGGCAACGACATCGCCGCCTCCCCCCTGGACGTGGGCAAGGTCTCCGTGGGGAATCCCACGATCCTGGTCCGCACCCCCGTCTCGAACACCACGGCCAACTCCCCGACGCCGATCGTGGACTCCACGGGCGAACTCATCGCCATCACCCACCACGTGACCCAGAACGGCAACGACCACTGGCTCTCCTTCGACCTGGATCCCAACACGCCGGCCCTGCAATTCATCACCATGAAGGACTGGATCAACAACGGCGGATACATCGCCGGAACCTTCTATGACGCTCACTCAGCCTCCACGGGCTACCGGATCGACAGCGTCCAGACCGTCTGGTGGACGGGAGGCAAGGCCAAGATCGGGACCAACATGGAGATCTACGGTTATGCCCCGGTCCGGGGGCTCACCGCCGTGCCCTGGGTCTCCTTCTTCCTGCTCTCCAACAAGTTCACCTCGCCCCTCACTGTTCCCGGGGTGATCGGGAAATTCGGATTGAACCCCCTGTTCCTGATGCCTTTCACCCTGGGGACCCACAACCCCCTCACAGGAGCGGCCAGGAGGGTCATCCCGATCCCCAACAACCCGGTCCTCTCGGGCCATGCCATACCCGGCCAGTCCCTGACCCTGGACCCCAAGACCCAAAAGCTCATGCTCGGGAACACGGCGGTCCTCACCATCCTTTGATCCTTGCAGAATGAACCGCCAAGGGGCCTCCTTCCCCGGGGAAGGAGGCCCTTTTTCTTTCCCTCCACTCGGGGAGGAAGTTGCAAAGGGCCGATTCCTTCCTAAAGTGAAACTTGTCCCGGCCCGGATGCCCCGTGAAGGACCCGGGTCTAACCAAAGAAAGGACCAGGTTCCCATGACTGCTCTCTTCCGGGCCGCCGGCCTAGCTCTCCTCTGCTCCTTCTCCGCCGCCGGGGCCCAGCCTCCTTCGGCCGGCAAGGTCTCCCCGGCCAAGGCTCCCCCCGCCCTGGTGAAGGAGCTTTCCACCACCTTCGCCAGGCTCAAGAGCCTCCTCCAGGAGCTGCAGGAAATCCGGGCCAAGGCAATGGGCACGGCGGGCCAGGCGGAACGGGCGGCCCTGGTCTCCCGATTCAACACCGTGAAGGACCGGTTCATCCGGACCAGGGCCCTCCTTCTGGACAAGGTGGAAAAGGCCCACAAGGCCTACCCCTCCGATCCAGGAGTCTGCAAGATCCATATCCAGTTCGCCCTGGGCCGCAAGGACTGGAATTCCGCCCTTGCGGATTCCAAGGTCCTCCTCCAAGCCTCCCCCAAGGACAAGGACCTGGTGGGCCAACAGGCCTACATCTTTCTCCAGCTCGGCCGCCTGGAAGACACGGTGGCCCTGCTTCGGCGCCTCAGGAAACTCACGGGCAAGAAGACCCAGGAAGCCCCCCTCCTGACCCAGTGCCTGGCGAACATGGGCCGCTACGACCAGGCCCTCGCGGAGATTGCAGCCTTCCGCAAGGCAACGGGAGACCCGGCCGCCCTGGTCCAGATGGAGGCGGACTGTCTCTTCCAGCTCCACAAGTGGAAGGAGGCCGCCCGGGCCGCCCGGAAAGGAGCGGCCCTGCTGGCCAAGAAGCTGCCCTCGGCGCGGAACATGCAGGAAGCCCGGCGGATGCAGGCCGGAATCGAGCAAATGAAGAAACTCGCCAAGGCGGCTGAGGAATACCCGGGGTTCCTCGCGGAGGAGAAGAAACTCGAGGCCGCGGAGGAAAAGAAAGGGGACGACCCCTTGGTAGCCATCGAAACCAACCGGGGCGTGATCGAGGTGGAGCTCTTCGAGGACAGCGCCCCCAACACGGTGGCCAACTTCATCCAGCTGGCGGAAAAGAAATTCTATGACGGCACCAAGTTCCACCGGGTCATCCGGGGCTTCATGATCCAGGGAGGGGATCCCAACTCCAAGAACGACGACCCTTCCGACGACGGGCGGGGAGGGCCGGGATACAAGTTCGCCGACGAGTGCCGCAACCCCGGCGCCCGGAAGCATTTCGCCGGAAGCATCGCCATGGCCAATTCCGGGCCGGACACCAACGGCTCCCAGTTCTTCATCACCCAGGTGATCACCTGGCACCTGAACGGCCGCCACACCGTCTTCGGAAGGGTGGTCAAGGGAATGGACGTAGTCCTCGCCACGCGCCAGGGGGACGTGATCAAGAGCGTGAAGGTCCTCCGCAAGAGGAACCACCCCTACAAGGTGAAGAAGCTGGAATAGCCCCCGCCGCCCACCCCCGGCACCCCGGGAAAGGGACGACGGCGGGAGTTTCCCATCTTTCCCGGGGGGGAGAGGAGGGGCTCTCACGGCCCCTCTCTCCCATGGGAACGCCGGCAAGGGGCCTGGTTGTGGGAAAGACGATTCATTTTGAGCCGCCGGGGGCCCAACTCCCCCCTTACTCCTTCCCCGGCCTTGACTTTTTTTAGGAAAGAGTTAAATTTCCCTGGTTTTCATCGAGTTGCCTTTCCTGGGCAACTTCAGCCACCCGTTCCTTGCACCAACTCTCTTTTCCCTTTCATGGAGGTAAAGACCATGCGCAAACTCCTTCTTCTTTCCTCGATGGGCCTGCTCCTTGCGTCGGGAGTCATGGCTCAGGGCAACGTGGTTCCTCCCCACTTGAACACGTTCGGGAAGGACCCCATCTTCAACGCCCCCAACATCCCGGGCACCACCTTCTCCCAGATCAACATGATCCCCTACCCCGGCAAGCCGGGCAAATTCATCGTGGGGATCACCGTGGCCAGCGGCCTTCCCGCGGCCAACGGCGGCGTGGGCGGCTCGGACCTCCTCATGGGCGTCTACGACGCAACCAAGAAGCAGTTCACTCCCGACAAGAACGCGGCATTCATCAACAGCTCCAAGAGTGAATTCGGCCTGACCCTGCATCACTCGGGCCTCTATGCTTACATGGAATCGGCGGGAACCGGGAAATACTCCCCTTACCTCCTCTCCCGCAAGAGCCTGAACGCCCCCTTCAACGTGGTGGGCATCATCCAGGGCCTGCCCATGTCCCAGGGCTGGTGGGACGGCTCCCTGGCGGACATCGGCGGCAAGATGCACATCCTCTACGTGCTGAACCACAACATCGTGGCCGCCCCCTTGACCATCAGCGGCGGCACCGTCACCGCCGGAAACCCGATCCTCCTGGTCAAGACCCCCGTTCCCCCCAAGGACGCCAACTCCCCCACGCCCATCTGCACCAATTCGGGCGAGCTGGTGGCCATCACCCACCACGTGAACGTGAACGCCAACGACCACTGGCTCTCCTTCGACCTGGACCCCAACACCCCGGCGCTCTCCTTCATCACTCTGAAGGACTGGATCAACAACGGCGGCTACATCGCCGGGACCTTCTACGACGCCCACGCCGCCTCCTCGGGCTACCGTATCGACAGCGTCCAGAGCGTGTGGTGGACCGGCGGCAAGGCCAAGATCGGGACCAACATGGAAATCTCCGCTTACTGCCCCATCCAGGGCACGGGCGTGACTCCCTGGGTTTCCTACTTCCTGATCTCCGACAAGTTCCTGGCCAATCCCATCACCGTTCCCGGCATCATCGGCAAGTTCGGTTTGAACCCGACCTTCCTGACGCCCGTGGCCATCGGGGCCCACAACCCCATCACCGGCCAGGCCACCATCAACATCCCCATCCCCAACAGCTCGGTCCTCTCGGGCTACGCCGTCCCCGGCCAGTCCCTCACGATCGATCCCAAGACCCAGAAGATCATGCTGGGCAACACCGCCTCCCTTACGATCCTCTGATTCGAATCCGGGAGGTATCCTGAAAGACGAAGAAGAGGCCGGCCCCGCCGGGGCCGGCCTCTTTCATTTCCGCCGCAGACCCTTCTCTACTCGCCGTAGAGAATCTTCTCCGCCGTCCTCCTGAAGACCTCGGGGCGGTCCAGTGCGCCGGCTTCCAATCTTTCCTTCACATCCGCCAGGGCTTCCACCCTCCCGGGATCCTCGCTCCGGGCCTCTGCCGCGAGCCGGTCCACCTCCATGGCCTGCCGGGAGAATTCCCGGGAAATGGAGACCGTGTCGGAGAAATCAGCCGGCCGCCCCCGGGAGGAGGCATCTTTGCGCGCCTCGCGGACCTTTCCTTCCCTCCCTTGGGGGTAATTTCCGGGTCCCCTGATTTCCGGGACGTTCATGGGCCTTGGACCTCCTGGATCGTCTTCTTGCCGTCTCTCTCATTTTCGGCTCCCGCCTCGCCTGCTTGAGAGAGATTCCGCCCTTCTTTTCGACAATCCTGTCCCGATCCTGAAGGCCCCCGGCCTCTTCCCGGGCCGGGGCGTCCCCAGGGAGGAAAGATTTTCCGGCCCCAGGGGGAAAGATTTTCCGGCCCGGAAAAAAGAACCGGCCCTCCCCGCGCGCCCTTCCCCCGGAGGGCGCCCATCACAATCCCTTGTCTTGCAAGAGGTTGGCGCCTTACCCCCTCTTTTTCGCCC
>CAYQBW010000072.1:0-8832 GCA_964415725.1 uncultured Planctomycetia bacterium | reverse complement strand
TCCAAGACCACCGAAGAAAAAGAGAGAGAATACGATTACAAGAAAACCACCCAGGTGATCCGGGATCCCGGCGGGAAGATCACCAGGATGACCACCAGCGTCCAGGTGGACTCGGATTACCTGAGAAAGATGGTGCTCGATTCGCTCTCGGCGGGCGCCAAGGACAAGAAGACTCCTCCCGACCCGGCGCTGGTGAAAAAAGCCCTCCGGGAGCAGGTCGCCAAGATCACCCAGCTCGTGAAGACCGCCGTGGGCTTCGACGAGAAGAGAGGGGACCAGGTCACGGTGGAAACCATCCCCTTCGCCCGCACCCCGGTGGAAGAGGTGGCCACGGGAGGCCTTCCCCTGGGACGGATGATCGGTTACGGCGCACAGGTCCTCGGGGCCCTTGTGGTGCTTCTCTTCCTCAGGGGGCTTTTGCGCAGCTCCCGCAAGCCTCTCCTGGAACCCGTCACGACCCAGGCGGGCAAGGAGGAGAAATCCAGGATCGACCCGGCCCAGGAACGGAAGCGCCTGAGGAAGGAAATCGAAAGGACCGTCGCCGAGGACCCGGGAGCGGTGGGGAGGCTCCTGGTGGGGTGGCTCCAGGAGAAATGAAATGGAGTTGACTTCCTGCCAGAAAGTCGCCTGCCTGCTCCTCTCCCTGGACAGGGAGCTCTCCGGGAAGATCCTCCGGACCATGCGGGAAGAGGATGTGCACGCCATCACCCACGCCATGAAGGACCTGGAGGAGATCGCCCTGGACGACACCACGGTGAACGAGATCCTCCGGGAAACGGTAAGGCGCCTCAGGAAAGGGGGGCTGGCCCTGGGCGACGTGGGCCCGGCCATGAAGGAAGTCCTGGCCCACGCTTTCGGACCCGAAAGGTCCAAGGAGGTGGTGGAGACGGTGGAGAGGGAGACTCTCTCCCGCTGGCCCTTCGCCCGCTTCGAATCCATGCCCGCCCAGGACCTGCTTCGGCTCCTGGAAGGGGAACACCCCCAGATCGTGGCGGTCTTCCTGGCCCACCTGGACCCGGCAAAGGCGGGGGAGGTGATGTCCCTCTTCCCGGAGGAAGCCAGGCCCGACCTGGTGGCGCGGATCGCCACCCTGGACCGGACCCCCCCGGATGTCCTCCAGAGAGTCATCAAGGTCCTCCAGACCAAGGTGAAGTCCCTTGGGGTTTCCGGATCCCTGGGGACCAAGGACCCGGACGCCTGGGTGAAAGCGGCGGCCCAGATCCTGAACCACATGGAAGGGGCCGTGGAGAAGGAGATCCTCTCGGTGGTGGCGGAGAAAGACCGGGAAGTGGCGGACCGCATCCGGGAGGAGATGTTCACCTTCGACGACCTGGGCGACCTGGACAAGAGGTCCATGCAGAAGCTCCTCGGCGGGGTGGATACCCGAGTCCTCGCATACGCCCTCAAGGCGTGCGACCCCAAGACGGAGACGAACATCTTCAACAACCTCTCCAAGAGGGCCCGGGAAATGGTCCTGGAGGAGAGGGATTCCCTGGGTCCCGTCCCCCTCTCGGAGGTCCTGGACGCCCAGAAGGAGATCCTGGGCGTGGTGCGCCAGATGATGGAAACCGGCGAGATCAAGGTGAACCGTGGCGGCGCCGTCCAGATGGTCTGAAAAAGTCCGTTTCTCCCGCCCCCCCTCGGCGGTTCGGCTGGCGGGGCCCTCCATGGGACTCACCCAGGAGGAGATCCTGGCCTACCTCAGGGACAAGCACAGGAGGGACGAGCTGGCCCGCCTGGCCGAGGAAGACCGCGGGTTCGCCCGCCGGGTGCTGGAAGAGATCCGGGGGACCCTGGCATCCCTCAGGGAGGAGGTGGACCGGAGGCTGGAGGAGTGGCGTCCCTTCCTCGTGGAACTCGCCTTGAAGGTGGCCGAAAGGGTCCTCCACGCGGCCCTGGACAGGGGCGACTACGACCTCTCCCCCCTGGTGGCCCACCTTTTGGAAAGGGCCAGGAACGCCTCCACGGGGGGAGGGATCACCGTGGCCGTCAACCCGGCCGACCTCTCCTACCTGGTGGAGCGTCTTTCCCTTGGGGGCGGGGTCGCCGCGGATCCGGAGGTGCGGTTCGAGGCATCCGGAGAGATCCCAAGGGGGGGTTGCAGGATCTCCACGGAGGAAGGGCGGCTCACCTTCGATCCCCACGAATTCTTTCAAACCGTATCGGACGCGGTGAGGGAGGAACTTCTCCACGATGAAGCTTCGCCTGGACAGGTTGGATGACCGGATCTCTTCCCTCCGGCCCGGCAAGGCCGAGGGCAAGGTGGTCTCCGTCACGGGCGTGACCCTCACCGCCACGGGGCTGGAAGCCTCCATCGGAGAGGTCTGCCGGGTTCTCGGCTTGAACGAGCACATCCTGGCGGAAGTGGTGGGTTTCCGGGAGGGACGTTCCCTTCTCATGCCGCTTGGGGAGGTGGGGGGGATCGGTCCCGGCGCCAAAGTGGTGGGACTGGGCCACCCCCTCCAGGTCCGGGTCGGGGAAGGCCTGCTGGGACGGGTCGTCGACGGCCTGGGAAGGCCCCTGGACGGGAGGCCCCTTCCGCCCGGAAAGGATCTCCCGGTCTTTCGGGCCGCTCCCCCGGCCCTGGAGAGGGCGCCCATCCACCAGCCCATGGCCACGGGGGTTTCCAGCATCGATGGGTTTCTGACCCTGGGCAGGGGCCAGCGGATGGGAATCTTCGCCGGCTCGGGGGTGGGAAAGAGCACCTTGCTGGGGATGGTGTCCCGCGAAGCCGAGGCCGACGTCAACGTGATCGTCCTGGTGGGGGAACGGGGCCGGGAAGTGCGGGCCTTCCTGGAGGACGTCCTCGGACCCGAGGGCCTGGCCCGGTCGGTGGTGGTCGTGGCCACCTCCGACGCTCCTCCCCTTCTCAGGTTCAAGGCCCCTCTCACGGGGGTGACGCTGGCCGAGTATTTCCGGGAACAAGGCAAAGACGTCCTCCTGATCATGGATTCGGTGACCCGTTTCGCCTTCTCCGCCCGGGAGATCGGGCTCGCCGTGGGGGAGCCGCCCACCATGCGGGGTTATCCGCCGTCTCTTTTCGCCCAGCTCCCGAGACTCGTGGAAAGGATGGGCACCGCCCGCAAAGGATCCATCACGGGGTTGATCACCGTCCTGGTCGAGGGGGACGACATGAACGAGCCCGTGGCCGACACGATGCGCTCCCTTCTGGACGGGCACATCGTTCTTTCCAGGGAGATCGCCGCCCTGGGCCGTTATCCGGCGGTGGACATTTTGAGGTCCGTGAGCAGGACCATGGACAGGGTGGTGGACGCCAAGCACCTCGAGGCCGCCCGGAATCTCCGCGAAGTGCTGGCCCTCTACGAGGAGAACCGGGACCTGGTCCAGGTCGGGGCCTACAAGGCAGGGGCCGACCCCAGGCTCGATCGGGCCCTGGAGAGAATCGACGCGGTCCACGCCCTTCTCCGCCAGGGAGTGGAGGAGAAACGGTCTTTCCAGGAGACCCGGGAGGTGATGGTCCGCCTGGCCTCGGAGGATTCCTTCTCTACGTGAGGCCCCCGAAATGCCGATGACAAGGGGGTGTCGTCTCCCGGCGTGAGGACAGGATGGGAGGGCCCGCGCATTGAAGAGGTTCCGGTTTCGCTTGGAAAGGGTGCTCGGCCTCAAGAAGAGGGCCGAGAAGGCCGCCCGCCTGGAGCTGGGGCGGGCCCTTTCCGCCTTGGCCGCCGCCCGGAGGCGCCTGGAGGAATCGGAACGGGCCTGCGCCCTCCTGGAGGAGGAAGAGGGGCGTCTTTCCGCCGAGGGGAGAATCGGGGCCCTTCCCCTCCAGCGGGCCCTCCTCTCCTATGCCCGCGCCTTCCGGGAAAGAGCGGGGGAGGAGGCGGCTGCGGCGGAGAGGGAAGTGGAGAAGGCCCGGGAAGAGTGGCGGGAGGCCAAGAAGGAAGCCCGGTCCCTGGAAATCCTGAGAGAGAGGGCCTACCGGGCCTGGAGGGAAGAAACCTTGAAGGAAGAAGCCAGGGAACTGGACGAAATCGGAAGGCTTCGTTTCCTGGCGGGGAGGTTTGAGGAATCATGATCGTGAGTCTCCTCACGGCCATGGGGCTCTCTCTGGGCGCCCTGGTTCTTTTCGTGGGCACCGTTCTGGCCGTCCTCAACATGCAGGGCCGTCTCAATCCGGAAGGGGTGAAAGGCACCCCCTTGGAAAGTCTCTATCCGCCCGGGGAGCGGGCCGGCGGAGGAAAGACCAAACCCAAGGCTCCCGAAAAAAGGGAGAGCGACGCCGAAAAAGCGGCCAAGCGGGTCCAGGAAGAGATGCGGAAGGTCCGGACAGCCGGGGCCGCCCTCCCCGACGTCTACGCCCTGCCCGCCTCGGTGAACCGGAGGGAACTCGACGAGATCGCCTCCCGGCTGGAACGTAAAGAAAAGGAACTCCGCCGCCGGGAGGAGGCGCTGGCGGGAAAAGAGGAAGGGCTTCGGGTCCGGGAAAGGGACGTGGAGGACAGGAAGGCCTCCCTGAGAAAGCTCATGGCCTTGATCGAGGCCAGGCGGAAGGACCTGGACAGGGCGGCCCGAAAAATGGCCCGGGACCAGGTGATCCTCCGGCAGGGAGAGAAGAAGAACATCAAGCGCCTGGCCGACATGGTGGCCGAGATGAAACCGGACGACGCGGCCCGGACCCTGGGAAGCTGGATGCCCGAGGGGGAAAAGAAGATCGTCAAAGTCCTCGTTGCCATGGACCCTTCCGCTGCGGCCCTGATTCTCGGCAAACTCCAGGGGGAAACGGCCCAAAGGCTTTTCGACCTGATGACCCGATACAGGGAGGAAGGGAGCAAGTAGCTCCCCGGGGTCCGGACGAGCCGGAACCCGGCCCGGGCCGGGGAGAGCGCCCGGGGAAGCGTTCAACGGGAAGGGGCTCCCCTTGAGAGAGGGGGGGACCCAGGGGGAAAAGGGGAATGGACCTCGCCACGGTCGTAGGCTTCGTCCTCTGCTACGGAGTCATCGCTTGGGCCCTGGTGATGGGCGGTGACCTGGGGGTGTTCGTGGACATCCCTTCGGTCATTCTCGTTTTCGGTGGAACGGCGGCGACGGTCTTCCTCTCCTTTCCCATGGAGAGGGTGAAGAGTCTTCTCAACGTGATCATGAAGACCTTCAAGTATCCCCTCCCCTCCGTTCCCGAGGAAATCGACCGGGTCGTGCAATTCGCCAACCTGGCCCGCCGGGAAGGGCTCCTGGCGCTGGAAGAGAAACTCGAGGCCCTGGAGGATCCCTTCATGGTCAAGGGCCTCCGGCTTGTGATCGACGGGTTCCCGGCGGAGACGGTTCGGGACATCATGGAGATCGAGATCGATTCCCTTTCCGCCCGCCACGCCCAGGGAAAAGAGATCCTGGAGACCCTGGGCGCCTTCGCCCCCGCCTTCGGGATGATCGGGACCCTTATCGGCCTGGTCCAGATGCTGAACAACCTGAAGGATCCCTCGGGGATCGGCAAGGGCATGGCCGTGGCTCTCTTGACCACCTTCTACGGGGCGGTCATGGCCAACACCATCTTCCTTCCCCTGGCGAACAAGCTCGACGCCAGGGCGAAGCAGGAGGCCTCCCTCCGGGAACTCATGATCGAGGGGATCCTCTCCATCCAGGCGGGGGACAAGCCCGCCCTGGTGAAGGAAAAACTCCGGTCCTTCGTGCCTCCCAAGGAAAGGGCCCTGATGGAGGCGGCCAAGTAGCCGCCGGGCAGGGGCGTGGGACCCGGGAAGGGGAAGCGCGAACCAGGGAGGGCCAAGTGGGAAAGCAACCCGAGGTCAAGGAAGTAGGGGCGCCGGCCTGGGTGGTGACCTTTACGGACCTCACCTCGCTTTTGACCACCTTCTTCGTCCTCCTCCTCACCTTCTCCACCATGGAGCCCGTCCAGGTCCGGCAGGTCCAGTCCTACCTGAGAGGGTCCATCGGGGTCTTCGGGAGGTCCATGCTCTCCAGGCCGGCCTTGGTGAGCAGGGACATCCACACCACCAACCGCGCGCTGAAAGGGAGGGAAACGCCCCCTGATCCCACGGCCGAGGTGACGGACGCGCCCCCCAGGCTGCCCGAGGGCATGGTCGTCACCGAGGGCGACCTGGACAAGGGCATGCGGATCCGCTTCAAGACGCTCTTTCCCTTTCCCCTGGGCGAGGCCCGTCCCTCCGCCGCCTTGAGGCGGGCCCTCCAGGTCGTCGGAGCCGGGCTGAAGGGAAGGGGCCTCCATATCCGGGTGGAGGGGTATCCGGACAAGATCTTCCGCGAATCGGTGGCCTACGCCACCCCCTTGGAGCTCTCCATGGAAAGGGCCCTCCAGGCCGGGAGGATCCTCGTTGAGGCGGGGGTGGACCCGGAATCGATCACTCTCGCGGGCATGCCCGAGGGAAGGAGCCTTGGCGATCTCCCCGGGGAAGGGAGTGGAAAGGAGACGGGAAGGGTGGAACTGGTGGTTCGCGGGGGCGGGGGCTGAGGAAATGGGCAAGAAAGAAAAACCGGAGGTCATCATCAAGGAAGGGGCGCCGGCCTGGATGGTCTCCTTCTCCGACCTCAATACCCTGCTCCTGACCTTCTTCATCCTCCTCCTGGTCTTCGCCAAGCAGAGGCAATACGGCCTGGTGGATTCCGGCCTGGGGTCTTTCCAGAAGGCCTTCGTTTCCAACGGGTTGAACGGAATTTTCAGGGGAAGGCGCTTCCCCATCCTCCTGGAGGACGCCCGGGCCCATTTCAAGGACGAGGAGAGGCCGGGAAAGATCCAAAAGGACAGGGTCAGGGGAGACGAAGTAGGCCTGGGGAAGGATGCCGAAGGGGAGAAGACCCCGGGGGCGGGGGGCAAATCCATCGACCTGCCCATGGACGGCGCCTTTCCACCGGGGAGCGCCGTACTTCCCATGGAACTTCGCCAGGAGCTCGCCCGGCTGGCCGGGCGCTTGAGGGGGGAATACAGGCTCCTCCTGGAGGGAACGGCAGGGTTGGAGGAGGCGAAAAACACCCGGGCGGACCGGCTCGCCTTGAAGCGGGCCCTGGCCGCGGCGCGGATGCTCCACGGCCTGGGCGTCCCCTGGGAGAGGATGGAAGTGGAAGGGAAGGTGGTCCGGGACGGGACGGCGGGCTCAGGAATGGCGGCCGAGAGGTCGATGAAGATAACCGTAGTCCGGTGAGCCCGATCCGCCGGCCCCGGACCGCCCGGGGCCTGTAGATCCAAGGAGCGTCGAGCCATGGCGGAAAAGAGTGAGAAGGAAGTCCAGAAGGAAGAGGCCGAGTCCAAGGCCAAGGGCTCGGGCACGGGCTTTCTTCTGGGCGCCATCCTCGGGGTGGTCCTGAGCGTGGCCCTGGGCTTCATCACCGTGGGGCTTCTCCTGCCTCCCAGGAAACCCGCCGGCACCGCCGCGGAAGCGGGGGAGGACCAGGGAAAGAAGGTGGTGACGGAAAAGGCGGAAGTGCCCGAGTTGACCTTCAACGTGGCGGGGACAAGGCTCAAGGTGGTGGGCCAGGCCCAGTGCAAGTTCGTCTACGAGACCCGGTGGCCCGAAAAGGCTAAGAAAAGGGTGCAGGACCGGATGGATTCCCTGGAGAGTGAATTGCGCTACTTCCTTTCCAGCAAGACCATCCAGGACCTGGACGGGGGGGAGAACCAGCGGCGGCTGGCGGCGGAGGCCCTTCGGATCGCCCAGGAGGTGCTTTTCCTGCGGCCCGACAAGGACGGGGAGCCCGGCAAGGGCAAGGAAGAGAAACCGGTGGGCCGGGTCACCCAGTTCTGGTTCACCAAGCTCTTGGCTCAATAGTGAAAGAGATCCTCACAAACGAAGAGATCGACGCCCTCCTGGACCTTTTCAAGAGCGAGGGGGCTCCCGACGAGGAAGAGTTCCTCCAGGACGAGGAGGCCCTCGGGGAGAGGGGCGTCTGGTCCGGCGGGGGCGGCCCGGGAGCCCCGGGAAAGGCGCCGGCCCGGAAGAAGAGGGTCCACAAGTTCGACATCTTCCGCCCCAACAGGTTCACCAGGGAACAGATCCAATACCTGGAAAAGCTCCAGGAAGTGGCCGCCCTGGGACTCACCGCCACCTTGACGGAGAGGCTGGGGCTCGGCGGGGTGTGCGAGTGCGTCCTGGTGGAACAACAAAGGTTCGGCCCCTTCCTCTCCACCTTGAGGCCCCCCCTGGCCCTCTACACGGTCAAGATGGAGCCTTCCGGGTCGAAGGCCCTTCTCGCCGTTTCCTGCTCCCTCCTTTTCACGGCCGTCGAAAAGATCATGGGAGGGGCGGGCCAGCCCGTGACGGAAGAGAGGGAACTCACCGAGGTGGAATACGCCGTGGTGGAAGACCTGGTCCGCCACATGCTGCAGGACATCTCGGGGGGGTTCTCCGAGCTGATGGAGACCAGGATGGAGATCCTGGCCCGTCCGAGGAATCTCGCCCTGGCCCAGGTCGTGGGAACCCAGGACGTGGTGCTCTGCGTGCATTTCCAGGTGAGCGGGGAAAACATGGCGGGCGACATCCGCCTGGCCATTCCCCACGAGGCCCTGGCCCCTCACCTGGAGGGAATCGACCAGGCTGGGGGCGGGCAAAAAACCGGGGAGGCCTCCTTCCGGGACGCCATCGAAGAGAGGCTCCACCAGGCCCGGGTCCGGGTGGCGGCCGAACTCGGCCGGTCCCGGATCCGTTTGCGGGACCTGGTCGCCTTGAAGAGAGGGGACCTTCTGGTCCTGGACGCCCGGGTGGGGGACCCGGTTCTCATACCCATTGAAGGGAAACCCAAGTTCGAGGGGGTCCTGGGGGTGAAGGGGAGGAGAATGGCGGTCAAGGTGACCCGTCCCCTGGAGGCGGCGGGAGGCGAGGGAGGATAGACCATGGCGGACGAAAAGGG
>CAYQBW010000071.1:3203-8896 GCA_964415725.1 uncultured Planctomycetia bacterium | reverse complement strand
TCCCCGGCCACCCCCCTCCACATCATCAAGGAAAAACGAGCCAAGGGACTCCTGGTAAAGACCACCATCGCCGTGGTGGCCATGAACAACCTGGCCACCATCGCGCTCTTCGATATCTTCCACGCCGTCTCGAACAGCCTGCTCTCCTCCCGGGGTTCCCTGGCGGCGGTGCTCCTTCCCTCCAGCGCCGGGGTGGGCATCTCTCTCGCCGCCGGCGCCGCCATCGGGGCGGCCCTGGTGGCCTACTGCAACCGCCTCAACCGGACGGTCCGGGGCGGGGAGGACGACACCCGCCACATGCGGAACCTGCTCCGGGCCAGGATGTTCACCGCCTTTCTCGTGGCCCTTAGCCTCAACACGGGGCTATGCGAATACCTGGACGCCTACCTCCCCGCCAGGGGCCTCAACGTCCGACCCTCCCCCATCCTGGCCAACATGGTCCTGGGCCTGGTGCTGGCGAACATGTCCGCTTTCAAGGAGGAGCTCCTGGGGCTCTTCGACGTTCTCGAGAACGCCATGTTCACCTGCTTCTTCGTCCTGGCCGGGACCCATTTCGACCTCACCTCCGTGGGAGGAGCCTGGCCGGCGGCCCTCCTCTACTTCTTCTCCTGCCTGGCCGGCAAATGGGGAGGCGCCTGGGCGGGGGCGAAGCTGAACCGGTCCACCGAAAAGATGGCCCGCTATATCGGGGGCATGCTCCTGGTCCAGGCGGCCATCGCCATCGCGCTGGTGGTCATCATCCAGCAGGACCCCCTCTACGCACGGGTCGCCGACACCCTGACCACGTCCATCCTGGCCGCCGTGGTGGCGACGGAGCTCGTGGGCGGACCCGTGACGAGTTTCCTCCTGGAGAAATCCAGGGAGGCCCAGAAGGACCGGATCCGGCTCATCGAATTCCTCCAGGAGGAATTCATCCTTTGCAGGATGCGGGCCCGGGACAAGTGGGAGGCCATCGAGGAACTCTGCTGGTTCTTCTGCTCCACCCACAAGGTGGACCTCTCCCCGGGCCAGCTCTTCCAGGCGGTCCAGGAGAGGGAAAAAGAACTTCCTACGGGCCTCGGCCTGGGCGTGGCCGTTCCCCACGCCCGGATCCCCGGGGAAGGCCCCGTCCTCGGGGTCCTGGGAAAACTGGAGGATCCCGTGGACTACGGGGCCCCCGACGGACTCCCCGTGCGCCTCATGGTCCTGGTCGTAACCCCCGAAGGACAGGACCACACCCACCTGGAGATCATGGGCGCCCTGGCCGCCATGGCCGGGAACGACCGCATCCGGAACGCCATCTTCCAGGCCTCCTCCGCCGAGGAGATCCACGAAATCATCTCCTCCGAGGAGGCCGAGACTTTCAACTACTTCCTGGAAGGATGACGGGCTTTCAGGGGTAGATCTTGTAGAGCATCCTGGGGAAGGGGATGCACTCCCTCAGGTGCTCGACCCCGCAGATCCAGGCCACGGTCCGCTCGATCCCCAGGCCGTAACCGCCGTGGGGGCAGGAGCCGAAACGCCGGAGATCCAGGTACCACCGGAAGGAATCCTCGGGCAGGTCGTGCTCGGCGATCCTCTTCCGGAGGGTCTCCAGGTCGTCCTCCCTCTCGCTTCCGCCGATGATCTCGCCGTATCCCTCGGGGGCCAGCATGTCCACGCAGAGGGAGACTTCGGGCCTCTCGGGGTCGCGCTTCATGTAGAAGGCCTTCACCTGGGCCGGATACCTGTGGACCATGACGGGAAGCTCGAACTCCTCCGAGACGGCCGTCTCGTGGGGCGCGCCGAAATCCTCCCCCCAGGGGAAGTCCTCGAACCCCCTTCTGTGGAGGATCTCCACGGCCTCGTCGTAGCTGATCCGCGGGAAGGGAGGCTTCACTTTCTCGAGCCTGGAAAGGTCCCTCTCCAGGGTCTCCAGCTCGGGACGGCGGCGCTCCAGGCAGCGGGCCACGATGTAACTCACCATCTCCTCGGCCAATTCCATCACGTCGTCCAGGGTGGCGAAGGCCACCTCGGGCTCCACCATCCAGAATTCCGTCAGGTGCCGCCTGGTCTTGGACTTCTCCGCCCGGAACGTGGGCCCGAAGCAGTAGACCTTGCCCAGCGCCATGGCGGAGGCCTCGGCGTAGAGCTGGCCCGACTGGGTGAGGTAGGCCTTCTCGTCGAAATACTTCACTTCGAAAAGGGTGGTGGTTCCCTCGCAGGCCGCAGGCGTAAAGATGGGCGAATCCACGCAGGCGAAATCCCGGTCGTAGAAGAAGTCCCGGATGGCCTTGATCACCTCGTCCCGGACCCTCAAGACAGCGGCCTGTTTCCTGGAACGAAGCCACAGGTGGCGGTGCTCCATGAGGAAGCCCACGCCGTGCTCCTTGGGGGTGATGGGGTAATCCCGGCTCCTTTGGACCACTTCCACGTCCAGGATGTCCATCTCCACCCCGCCGGGAGCGCGGGAATCGGCCCGCACCGAGCCGCGAACAAAGAGGGAAGTCTCCTGGGTGAGCCCACCCACCAGGTCGAAGAGGTCGGAACCGAGCTGGTTCTTCACGCCCACGGCCTGGACGATCCCCGAGCCGTCCCGGACCAGGAGGAAATGAATCTTGCCCTTGCTCCTCAGCCGGTAGACCCACCCGGCGATCTCCACGGTCTCGCCCAGGTGTTCCCCCAGCCGGTTCACGCGGACCCGGGGAAAGGAAGATTTCTCTCTCTTCTTTTCCGTCATTTATGGAAATACCTCGTACGCCGGGCGAAGCCGGCACTCCACGACCCGCCCTCCCTGGAGGATGACGGCTCCTTTGTGCACCACGTCCCCCTTGACGCATTCCACCTGGACCTCGAAGGGCCCCGGCCCGGAAACGTCCCTGAGTTCACCCAGGAGTTTCACCTTTTCGTATCCCATGCCGTAGAGGAAGGACTCCAGGAGGCTCTGGAGGCTCTCCTTCGCCTCGGCCCGGACCTCCTGGTCCCGGGTCTCCAGGATTTCCAGGATACGACCGGTCTTCTGGTTCAACTCGAAGAGATGTTCTTCCAGTACCGTGGTCTGGACTTTCTCCACGGCCTCGTTGAGGCTCCGGATCTTCTCGATGAGCCCCTTGAGCCCCTTGAGTTCCTTCAAGTACCCCTCGAACCGGGCCGTGCGCACGTAGAGAAGCACGAAGGCAAGCAAAAGGGCAGCCAGCGTGAGAATGGGGACGAGGGAATCCTTCATGGTTCGATGAACCTCCAGGCAAGAGATCCGGGCCCGGACCTTAGCACGCCCCGCCTTCCTCCTCCAGCGTCTCCCCGCAAGCCCCCCTTTCTTTCGGCCTGGGCCGGGGGAGGCCCACTTTTTCCCTGGGGAAATTCCCCGGGACACCCGGTTAGAATGCGGGCCGCATGGGCTGGAAGTTCAAAGTTTTCTTCACCGTTCTCCTCCTCCTCGTGCCTCTGGTCGTGCCGGCCCCAGACCCGGCCAAGCTCTTCGAATTGCAGGCGGGGGACGTATTGGTATCCCACCTGGAGAGTCTCGTCCCCGAGATCCCCCCGGAAGAACTTCCGGAAAAGCCCATTCTTTTCGGCGTCTCCATCGCCTCCCTGGTCGTGCACGGACCGGAGGGGACGGAAGTGCGCGACTCCCTGGCGCGCCGGATCCGGGAGTGGTCCCGCACGGTCTCCCGCCCCGGGGTGCGGGTGCTTCTCACGGACCAGAACCCGGACCTGGTGGTCCGGGCGGAATTCCGGAGGCTCCGCGACGGGTTCCAGTGGAAGATCTCCCACGAGGAAGACCCGTTTCTCTCTCCCTCCAAGGAGGGAAGGGTCTATTTCTTCTCCTGGGTTTCCCTCCTTCCCCCCTTCGCCGCCATCCTGGCGGCCATCCTCATCGGGCGGGTGATCCTGGGCCTCTTTCTGGGGGCCTTCCTGGGAGCCTGGATCCTGGCACTCCAAGCCCCTCACCTCCTTTCAGGGCTTTCCATGGAAGAGGGCCTGGGCGCTTTTCTCCAAAAGACGGGCCATACCCTGCTCCAGCTCCTCCAGGCCCTTCCCCACGCTGTCCAGGTCCTTTTCTGGGACATTCTCTACAAGCGGTGCCTGGGGGACGATTTCAACCTGGCTATCCTGGGCTTCGTGGTCTTCCTCTCGGCCACCGTGGGAGTCACCACCCGCATGGGAGGCATCCAGGGCCTTGTAGAAATCCTCCGGCGCAAGGCCACGACGCTGCGTTCCACCCAGCTCATGACCTTCCTGATGGGGATCGCCATCTTTTTCGACGACTATGCCAACACCATCGTGGTGGGCAACACCATGCGCCCCCTCACCGACCGGCTCCGCCTGGCGCGGGAAAAACTGGCCTACATCGTGGATTCCACCAGCGCCCCCGTGGCGGGCCTTTCTGTGATCTCCACGTGGATCGCCTACGAAGTCACCACGTTCAGCGCCCAGCTTCCCGAAGTGGGAATCCCCAAGGACCAGGGCTACGCCATCTTCGTCTCCACCCTGCCCTTCCGTTTCTACTGCATCTTCGCCCTCTTCCTGGTGCTCTTGACGATCCTCCTCAAGAGGGAGTTCGGCCCCATGCGGGCCGCCTGCGAGCGGGCTTTGCGCACGGGGGAGCTGGTTCGCAAAGGAGGCCGGCCCCTGGTGTCGGCGGAACTCACCAACGTGGCCCCAAAGGAGGGGGCCCCCGCCCGGGCGGCCAACGCCTTCTTCCCCCTCCTTCTCCTGGTGGGGTTCACTGTGGGGGGCATCTACGTTTTCGGCATTCAAAGCGTCTACGCCATCCTCTGGGCCTCCCTGGCAGCCTTCTGCCTGGCCTCCTTCCTGGCCTGGTCCCAGAGGATCCTCCATCCCTGGGAGATCCTGGTCTCGGCCTACAAGTCCAGTCGCGCCCTGACCTTCGCCATCGCGATCCTTCTTCTAGCCTGGGCCATCGGCCACGTCTGCCGGGACCTGGGAACGGCCCCCTACCTGGTGGCGGCCTTCACCCACACCCTGAAGCCCGAGATCCTCCCCACGGTGCTTTTCTGCGCCGGGTGCCTGATCTCCTTTTCCACGGGTTCCTCCTGGTCCACCATGGCCCTTCTCCTGCCCAACGTGGTGGTCCTGGCCTGGAGTCTCGGGGCCCACTCCCACCTGGGGAGCCGGGGCCTCCTCATTCTCTCCATCGGGGCGGTCCTGGAGGGTTCCATCTTCGGGGACCACTGCTCCCCCATCTCGGACACCACCATCCTCTCCTCGGTGGCCTCCGCCTCGGACCACATGGACCACACCCGCACCCAGATGCCCTATGCCATGCTGGCCATGGCCGCGGCTCTCGCCGCCGGCTACATCCCCGTGGCCTACCTGGGCCACGCCTGGGTCTATCTCTCCATTCCCATGGGCGCCCTGATCCTCTTCCTCTTCCTCCTGGCCTTCGGCAAGGACCCGGAGAAGACCGCCTGAACGCCCCCCCTCCCCGGGGGATCACATGGATTGCGCAGGTAAGAGGTTGTGCACGCCCAGGCCCACCGCCCAGGCGCCCAGGAAGGAAAGGGCCAGGCCGCAAAGCCCGACCATGGCCCGGAAGAAACGAGGCCGGAGGTAGCAACAAGGGAGGTCCTCCTCCCGGGCCTCTTTCCGGTTTTTCAGGACCAAGGCCCCCAGGTTGCCCAGCAGGGAAGGGAAAAAGAGGGCTCCCCAGGAAAGGCCCAGGAAGTGCAAGGCTTCCAGGCCGCCCATGGCGGAGGCCAGGCTGGACCCAC
>CAYQBW010000071.1:0-3193 GCA_964415725.1 uncultured Planctomycetia bacterium | reverse complement strand
GCCTCCTGGAGGGGTTCCTTCTCCTCCACCCCGCCCCCAGGGGAAGGATCCCTCTTGGAGGAAGCCAGGGATCGGGGTGGAGGAGAAGGAACCCCTCCAGGAGGCGGGCCCTGTCCATGAAAAGGAAGGCCAGGGAGAGCACGGCCAGCCCCATCGTGACCTGGAGGCTCCCCTGGACCAGGGGCCTGGAGAGACTCCCCGGCCAGAAGAGGAGAAGGAAGAGGCTCCAGGCCAGGAAGGGATAGGAGAGCCTTTCCACCCAGGTAGGCTGGAAGGACCCGGCCCTCCTGGGGGGGGTTGCCCCCAAGGTCAAAAGGGCTTTACAAAGGCCCATGCCCAGGCACAGGAGCAGGAAGGAAGAGGTTCCAGGCAAGGTTCGATTTTTTAGGCTGGTTAACCGCCCCGATCCGATCCACTAGTCATGGGTGCACCGATCGAGAAAAACACTCCTCAACTCCCGCCGCGCCCCGTGCCGAAAAGGACCATATAACCTGGTAGCACGAGGAGTAGGGGGATGAACGGCACTTATAACAACACCATGAAGAACAACAAGGGCAAGTTGCTTCTGGCCGACGCGAAATCCGGTCTTCGTGAGGCCATGACCCGGAACCTTCAAAAAGCCGGCTACGGGGTTCTCCAGGCCCGGGACGCCCACGAGGCGTTGAGACTTCTCGGTTCCCAGGCGGTGGAGACCATGTTCGTCGACGAAGACCTCCCGGGCCTTCCCCTGACGGAACTCGCCAAGAAAGCCCACCAAATCGCACCCAGCGTAAAGATCGTGGTCTTCTCCAGGAACGCCGACCAGGCCATCCAGGAACTCGCCCCCGCCGGGGTCTACGACGTTCTCCAGATGCCCGTGAGCGAGCCCAGGCTCCTCCTCTCCGCGCGCCAGGGGACGGAGAGGGTCCAGGGCCCTCCCGCTCCCGAGCCCAGGCCGGAGCCCCAGAGGGACCCGGGGGAGATCCTTCCCTTCCGGGAAGAGGAGAAAAGGATCATCGAAAGGGCGCTCCGGATCACGGGCGGAAACATCCAGCAGACCGCCCGCGCCCTCAAGCTCGGGAGGGCCACGATCTACCGCAAGCTCCGCAAATACGACATTCACCCCCGCCTGAAGAACGACCGGGGCGAGTGAATTCCGGCGTTAGAGGAGGAACGGGCCGAGGCCCGCTCCTCCCCGCGGGTCCGGCCGGAGGAACTTATCCGGCCGCCCTTTTCCAGATCCCCGCGATCTTCGCCCCGCAGGCCGGGCACGCGCCGTCCTTCAGGCGGTCGGCGACCAGGGCGAACCCGCTCCTTCGGATAACCAGCTCCCCGCAGGAGGGGCAGAGAGTGTCCCCACCCCCCCGGATCCTCACGTTGCCCGGGTATACGTAACGAAGCCCCTCCTCCCGGCCGATCTCCACCGCCTCGACCAGCTTTCCCGCCGGTGTGGGCCCCCGGTCCAGCATGCAGTAATCGGGATGGAAGGCCGTCACGTGCCACGGGATATCCGGCGAGAGAGAAGCGAGGAAACGCGCCGCCTCCCTCAATTCATCCGGTGAGTCGTTCATCCCCGGGATCACCAGGGTGGTGACCTCGAGCCAGACCCCCCGCCGGTGGAGATCCTCGATGGTCTCCAGCACGGGGGCGAGCCTCCCTCCGCAATACTTCCTGTAGGTCTCATCCCGCATGGACTTCAGGTCCACGTTGGCCCCATCCAGCCACCCCGCCAGGTCCGCCCTGGCCCGGGGCGAGATGAACCCGTTGGTGACCCAGAGGTTGAGGATCCCCCGGGCCCGGGCGGCCAGGCCCACCTCCTTGGCCAGCTCGAAGAAGACGGTGGGTTCGGTGTAGGTCGCCGCCACGGCCGGGCAACGGGCGGCGTGGGCCCTCTCCGCGATTTCCTCCCCGGAGACGGGCTCGCCGGGGGGGGAACCGCCGCGGAACTGGGAGATGGGGGCGTTCTGGCAAAACCGGCAGGAGAGGTTGCACCCCACCGTGGCGAAGCTAAGCACCGGGGCCCCCGGGAAGACGTGGTAGAGGGGTTTCTTCTCCACCGGGTCCAGGTGCAGGGCGATGACCTTGTCCGCCGCCAGGGCGCGGAGTTTGCCGTCCAGGACCTTCCTCACCCCGCACCGTCCCGACCCTCCCTCGGCGAGGACGCACCCGTGGGGGCAGAGCAGGCACTGGACCTTCCCCCCGGCCAGGGGCTTTTGAAAACTTGCCGTTTTCATGCCCCCTATTCTGCCCTTCCCCGGCGTCCGCGTGCAGGGGAGATTTTCAAATTCAAAGGGAGAGGATGTATCCCCCGATCTCCAGCCAGAGCACGCAGACCAGAAGGGCGAAAGAGAAGAAGGCAAGCATGAGGAAGCCCTTCCAGGCCCCTTCCCCCAGGAAGACCCGCACCCCGGCGAACCACAAAAAGAGGTCCAGTCCCCCGAGGCCCGCCAGGATGGGCCAGGAGGCGTGCCAGGAAAGGGCCGCCTCCCCCAGGAAGACCAGGAGGGCCGTGATGGTGAAGACGAAGGCCTTGGAAAGGGTGATGTCCTCGATGTCTGCGAGCCTGGCCGAGATGTAACTCGCCATGGCCAGGACGAAAAGGATCCCCACGCCCAGGGTGATCCGGTTTCCCGTGCTGTTCGGGATGAGCCAGACGTACCGCTTGAGGAGGTAGTCCACCACCTCGTCGCCTCCCGTAAGGGGGGCTTTTCCAGGGGAAGGAGAAGCCCGAAGGGCGCCTCCCTTCCCGGCTTCTTTTCCCTTTCCCGGCGACGGCTCGACGGGCTTCTTTCCCGGCGCCGGGGAAGCGGTCTTGGGGGCTTCGCCCTTCTTCCCCGGGGCGGGAGATTGGACGGCGGGCCCCTTCCATCCTTCTTCACCGGGTTCGGGTTCCCTGGGCGGGCGGGTCTTCTCCAACGCCGCCCCGTCCGAGGCTGGAGGCGCCGGTGGGAGAACCAGGGGGGTTCTCTCCATCTGGATGGAAACCACCTGGGTCCTGGGGATGCGGAGCACCCCGTACTCCAGTTGAATGGTCACCACCGAAGGAGTCAGGGAAACGATCTTTCCCTCCACGGAGCGCCCGTTCTTGAGGCGCACGATGTCGCCCCCCAGGGCGGACCGGGAAAGCAGAAAAAGAAGGAAGAACAGGGCCGTCGCGAGCCTCGGCATCCTCCCCCGCCTGGTCCGTCCTCCGTTCATCCGCGCACCTCCCGTC
>CAYQBW010000070.1:0-8911 GCA_964415725.1 uncultured Planctomycetia bacterium | reverse complement strand
ACGTATACCACTCCGAGGACCTGCCCGGTTCCCTCGCCCAGGTGCTCCGGGAAGACCCGGGAAGACTCTCCCTCTCCCCCCGGGGAAAGGACGCCCTGGAACTCTCCTCCCGGGGGCAAGGCGGAAGGGCCCTCTACTTCCGTGACATCCAGGACCGGGACGAACACGGCTATCCCAAGGACGCCGCCCGGGCCGTGGAGGAGCAGATCGCCGGGGCCGGGGACGCCCTGGCGGCGGGGTTCAATTACGTGGGCGACCTGCAGGTCTCGGCGGAGGTGCAGGTGGAGGAGGGGTGCCGGGCCGTCACCCTCGAAATCCAGGAGCGGAACCGCGCCGAGACCCTGGTCTACCAGGCCCGGGTCCCCGTGGGTCCCGCCGGGAAGGCCAGGCTTCTCGTAAACGGGCGGGTGGTGAAGGAGAAGGCCCAGGCCAGGCCCCTTGAACCGGGGAAACCCAGGAGGCTCGCTTTTTCCAACTGCGACGACAGGCTCCTCCTCTGGGTGGACGGGAAGATTCTCCTTTCCTACCCCTACGCCTCCCGGGGGGAACCCTTGACGGGCTCCCGGGCCGGGATCGGGCTTCTGGGCAAGGGCCGGGCCCTGGTCTCCCGGTTCCACCTGGACCGGGACATCTACTACACCGATCCCAGCGCCCTGGCCTCCAGGCCCCAGGGAGCCTGGTTCCACCTTGGGCCCAAGGGCTTCTTGATGCTGGGGGACAACTCCCGCCACTCCGCCGACAGCCGGGAATGGATGGCCCTCTACCTCAAGGACCCCTCCACGGGCCGGCTCATCCGGGGAAACTACAGGCTTGGAGGGTTTTCGGAGGAGGCCGGCCAGGATCCCCTCAACCCGGACTGGAACCCCGTGCTCGTCCCCAAGGCCCGAGCCATCGTGTTTACCGACGACCAGGGCGAGGAATACGTCCTGCGCCCCAGGATCCCGGGCTCGGGAATGGAGTGGCTGGACCGGGCGGTCCGGTGGGTGGAACAGGGGGGAGAGGGAGGAAAGATCGAGCGGGTCTGCCAGGTTCCCCGGGAATTCATCGTGGGAAAGGCCTTCGCCGTGTTCTGGCCCATCGACCCCTTTCACGGCGTGTTTCGCCTTCACTTCGTGAACTGACGCCCAGGGGCGGAAAATGAAAAAGTTGTTCACAAGTCCCTTGACAGGAACGGCCCGGCCCGATCTCCCCCGGACTTCCGGCCTTCGCGGGGCGCCACCCCGCCGCGGAGAGGGAAAATTCCGGAAGGAAGCAGGGGACAGAACATCACCTAACCCTTTCTACAACAAGAGGTTGATGCCAGAAACCCTTTTCCGTTTTTTCCCGACATCCCGGCCCGCCCGAAGGGGGGAGCCAGGCAAGGGAACCTCCAAAAACCGGCCGCACCTTCTCATTCCCGGGGTTTCGCCCGACTTTTCCACGAGTTTTCCACAACCATGACTCCCACACAGGCCCTCCTCGAAACCAAGGGACTCGTCAAGATCTACCGCCGCACCCGGGTGGTGAACGGCGTCTCCCTCCGCATGGGTCCGGGAGAGATCGTGGGCCTTCTCGGGCCCAACGGCTCGGGAAAGACCACGACCTTCCGGATGATCGTGGGGATGATCTCCCCCGTAGAAGGCCAGGTCTTCCTCCGGGGGAAAGACGTGAGCCGCCTTCCCATGTACAAGCGGGCCCGCCTGGGGCTGGGCTACCTCAGCCAGGAGCCGTCCATCTTCAGGCGCATGACGGTGGAACAAAACATCCTGGCCATCCTGGAGACCATGCGCCTCTCCCGCAAAGAGCGGATGCGGCGCCTGGAAGAACTCCTGGAGGACCTGATGATCGGGCACCTGAGGAAGAGCATCGCCGAGACCCTTTCCGGAGGAGAGAGAAGGCGCCTGGAGATCTCCCGGGCCCTGGCCACCAGGCCGGCGATCCTCCTTTTGGACGAACCCTTCTCCGGCGTGGACCCCATCGCCGTGGAAGAGATCCAGGGGATCCTCCGGGACCTCCGGGACAAGGGAATCGGGATCCTGCTCACGGACCACAACGTCAGGGAAACGCTCCGCACCACGGACCGCTCCTACATCATCTTCGAAGGGAAGGTCCTGCGGGAAGGGAGGGCCGAAACCCTGGTGAAGGACGAGGAAGTGCGGCGGATCTACCTGGGCTCCACCTTTGAAGAGGGCATCACTCCCGACGAGATGGAGGGCCTGGCGGACTCCTGAGGGGTCCCCTGGAACTCCCTCAAGGCTCCTTCCGATCCAGGTCGATGTAACTCCTTGGATCTCTTTGCCCCTCGAGGGGGAACCTTGTCCAGGAAATTCCAGGAAACCACGGAACGAACCGCCAGGCCGCCCGGGAAGCGCAGGAGAGGAATCCACTCTCCCGCCATGGAAGAGATCACGGGATCGGTGCTGGTGGTGGACGACCAGGACTGGGCCCGCACCCCCTTCTGCAGTTACCTGCGGTACCACCAGATCCACACGTTCGAAGCCTCCTCCTACGAGGAAGCCCTGGTCCGGGCGGAGATTCCCGATCTCTTCCTGGTCTTCGCAGACATCGTCCTGGGCGACGGGAACGGACTGGATCTCATGGAGGAGATCCGGGCCAAGCATCCCGGCGTGGAGGTGGTGCTCTTTACGGGAAGAGGTGATCTCTCCCTGGGGAGCGAGGCCCTCCGGAGGGGAGCCTTCTTTTTCCTCTCCAAGCCCTTCGAGCTGGAAACCGGACTCTTGCTGACCCGCCGGGCCTGGGAGGTCCGGAGCTGGCGGAGCGCTTACGACACCCTCAAGACGGCCGTCACAGGGGACCAGGTCATCGAGATCATGCGTTCCCTGGCCGAGGCGGTGGACGCGAAGAGCCCGTATACGAGGGACCACTCCGAACGGGTGGGATGCCTGGCCCGGAGGCTGGCCCGGGAGATCCGCCTGCCTGAAAAGGAAGTGGAGACCACCTATTTCGGGGCCTTGCTCCACGACCTGGGAAAGATGGGCGTTCCCGATTCCATCCTGAACCTGGAAGACAGCCTGGACGAAACCCAGAGGGCCCAGATCCAGGAGCACACCCTCCTGGGAGAGAAGATCCTGGCCCCCATCCTGGCGCTCCAGCCCTTGCGCCCCATCCTCCGGTCCCACCACGAGAACTGGGACGGCACGGGATACCCGGACGGCCTGGCGGGGGAGGAGATTCCCCTCCCGGCCCGGATCGTCCGGATCGCCGACTCCTACGACGCCATGACCTCCATCCGGCCTTACCTGAAGGAGCCCATGACCGACGAGGAGGCCCTCCTCAAGATGGCCGAGAAGAAGGGGACCTTCTTCGATCCCGATCTCCTGGAGGCCTTCCTGGAGATGATGTTCCGCGCCCTCTGAGGGCTTCCGCCTTTTTCCAGGGCCCTTACAAAGGCTTGATTCCCGCCTTCCAGGCCTTAGACTCTCCGCGTCCCTATCACCCTTGGAGAGCGAAACATGCGAATCATCGTCTGCATCAAGCGAGTCCCCTCCACGGAGACCCGGGTCCGGATCGGCCCCGACGGGAAGACCCTGGATCCCTCGGACGTGGAATACATCCTGAATCCCTATGACGAATATGCCGTCGAAGAGGCTCTCAGGATCAAGGAGGCCCGGGGCGAAGGCGAAGTCGTCGTGGTCTGCCTGGGCCCGGGCGACGGAACCAAGGAAATCCGCACCGCCCTGGCCATGGGCGCGGACCGGGCCGTCCACCTGGTGGACGACTCCCGGGACAGGGACGCCTGGTCCACGGCAAAAATCCTGGCCGAAACGCTCAAGGGAATGGAGAAAGACCTGGTGCTTTTCGGCAGGCAGGGTGTGGACTTCGACCAGTCCCAGGTAGGGCCCCGGGTGGCGGCCCTCCTGGGATGGGGATGCGTCACGGGCGCGGTCAAGCTGGAGATCCAGGACGGCCGCATCCAGGCGGAGCGTGAGATCGAAGGGGGCCGGGAAGTGGTGGAAGCGCCCCTTCCCGTGGTGGTGACCGCCCAGAAAGGACTCAACGAACCCCGCTACGCCTCCCTCAAGGGAATCATGAAGGCCAAGAAGAAACCCCTGGAAGAGGCTTCTTACGAGGATCCGGGAACGGGCAGGGAGATCCTTTCCATGACCCTTCCTCCCGAACGCCCGCCGGGACAGATCCTCGGGGAAGGACCGGAGGCGGTTCCTCTCCTGGTGGAAAAACTGAAGAACGAGGCGAAACTGCTCTGACCGGGCGGGTCGGTCCGGATTTTTCCGGGGGAACGAAGAAGAACGAGGTTTCACGATGAGCAATTCGGTTCTGGTCTTTTGCGAGCACAGGGACGGCAACCTGCGGAAGTCCTCCCTCGAGGCCCTGGGGGCGGGCGCCCGGCTGGCCCGCGAACTTGGAGGAGAAGCGGCGGCGGTGCTCCTGGGAGTCCCGGGGGAAGAGTGGGCCGCCCGGCTTGGATCGGCCGGTGCCTCCCGGGTCCTGGCCTGCCCGGAGGAAACCCTGAAGAACTATTCCGGCGACGGCTACGCCAAGGCCCTGGCCGGCCTGGTCCGCAAAGAAGAGCCCGCGGCGGTCCTGTTTCCGGCCTCCGCCCAGGGAGCGGACCTGGCTCCCCGGGTTGCGGCCCTCCTGGACGTGGCCATGGCCTCGGACTGCATCGAGTTGAAGGTGGAGGGAGGAACGGTCCAGGCCCTTCGCCCCATCTACGCGGGCAAGGCCAGGATCCTGGTTCGTTCCAAGGGGACTCCCTTCATCGCGAGTTTGCGCCCCAACGTCTTCGCTCCGGAAGAGAACGGCGGGGCCTCACCGGCGGTCGAAACCTTCCCGGCGGGCGTGGAAGAGAAGGATCTCAAGGACCGGGTCAAGGAGGTCCTCGCCGCGGCGGGCGGCAAGGTGCCTCTCACGGAGGCCAAGATCATCGTCAGCGGCGGAAGGGGCATGAAGGGCCCGGAAAACTTCAAGATCCTGGAAGAGCTGGCAGAGGCCTTCGGCCCCGAGGCCACGGTGGGAGCCTCCCGCTCCGCCGTGGATGAAGGCTGGCGCCCCCATTCCGACCAGGTGGGCCAGACGGGAAAGACCGTCTCCCCCCAGCTCTATATCGCCTGCGGAATCTCCGGCGCGATCCAGCACCTGGCGGGGATGTCCTCCTCCAAGGTGATCGTAGCGATCAACAAGGACCCGGACGCCCCCATCTTCAAAGTTGCGGACTATGGAATCGTGGGCGACCTCTTCCAGGTCGTTCCCGCCCTCACCGAGGAGGTGAAGGCTGCAAAAGCGCAAGGCTGATTCCCGGAGGCCCCCTCCGAGCCCCCGGGAAGGAGGGAGGGAAGGAGCATGACGGGCGGTTCCCCTCTCAGGCAGGCCCTCTACCCCGCCTTCGGGGCCCGGCGGGTCCTGGAACACTTCGACGCTCTTCTTCTCCTCCTGGGAGAAACGGGCCGGATCCTCAGGGTGGAACCTGAAACGATCCGCCTTCCAGGACTCTCGATCCTCCCCAACCGCTCCCTTCCCGAGATGATCACCTGCCCCGCGGCCCGGTTCCGCATCCAGCGGGCCCTGGCAGGCGGCGAGGGAGTGACCGTGACGGCCCCTCTCTCCTCGGGAGGCGAGCCGATCAAGCTGGAGATCCGCATCTTCCAGGCTCCCTACGGATCGACCCGCCGGTGGGGACTTCTCTCCCCCCCCAGGCGCCCCTCCCATTTCAACCTGAGCGGGGTGGAAGGCCTGGGCCTCCTTCTCATCCACGAGGTGAACAACGTCCTCACCGCCCTGGCGGGCTTCGCCGAATTCCAGCGCTCTGCCGGGAAAGTCTCCCCTGAAGTCCAGGAAGCCTTGGACGAGGCCGTGCTCCTGGCCAAGCGTTCCGCCGAAATCATGGAATTCCTCCGGGGCATCCTCCGCCAGAGAGACCTGGAGGAACCCGCCGCGCCGGAGGACCCCAACCAGGCGCTCCGGGAGATCCTGGCCACGGCGGGATGGCTCCTGGGCCGGAAACACCGGGTGGAGGCCCGGTTGGAAGCCGATCCGGCTCCCCTCCTCCTGCGGCCCAATCTCCTCCGCATGGCCCTGCTGAACCTCCTTCTCAACGCCGGAAAGGCCCTGGGGCCTTTGCCCGGGACCATCCGGATGGAGGCGAAAGAAGAGGAAGGCATGGTTGCCTACCTGGTGGAAGACTCGGGGCCCGGAATCCAGAAGCCCCTGGGAGAAAAGATCTTCGAACCAGGCGTCACGGGGGGCACGGGCCTGGGGCTCGGGCTCGCCCTGGTGAAGGAAGTGGCCCTTCTCCACGGCGGTTCCGTCCAGGCTTCGCCCTTGCCCGAAGGCGGCCTCCGGGTCGTCCTCCGCATTCCCCGAACCCCCAACCCCATGTAGGGGACGCCCGAGGGGCGGCGCGAAAGCGCCGCCCCGACGGTCGTCCCGCGATTTCCCCAGGCGGCGCGATGATTCCTGATTCCCGGATCCGACCCGGGCCGACGTTCGCCAGGGTCGCCTCCGGCGACGCAGGCGAACGTCGGCCCCTACATATGGGTTTCGGGGGCGCCGCCTTCTTTCTTCCTTCTCCCCCAGGATCTCTTTTTCCTGGGAGGCGGAACGAGCTGGGTCCCGTCCCCGCGGGCGAGAAGGATGGCCAGGGGCCGGAGGGCCTCCACGTGGATTCCGATCTCGTGGAAACAGACCATGATGGGCGTGGCCAGGACCAGGCCGACCGGCCCCCAGAGCCAGCCCCAGAAGATGGCCCCCAGAAGGAGGGCCAGGGGATTGATGGAGGTCAACCGCCCCACGATGGTAGGCGTGATCAGGTAACCCTCCAGGGTCTGGAGGGCCGCGTAGACCAGGACCACCGCCAGGGCGGGCCCGTATCCGTCGAATTGAACCAGGGCCATCACCACCGGGGGAATCCCCGCCAGGGTGGCCCCCACGAAGGGAATGAAATTCAAGAGTCCCGCCAGCACTCCCCAGAGCAGGGGGAACTCGAGCCCCATGAGCGCCAGGGCCGCCCAGACCACGAGCCCCAGGCCGCAATTGATCAAGGTCACCGTGGCGATATACCTGCTCAGCCGGTTTTCCACCTGGCCCACCAGGCCGCTGCCCTCCTTTCCAAGCTCCAGCCCCGTGGCCAGGGCCAGGCGGCGCTCCAGGTTTTCCAGGTCCAGGAGAAGGAAGATCAGGAAAAAGGCGATGAGAACCAGGTTCACCACCAGGTTGAACACCTCCCCCAGTCCCTGGAGGATCCAGCTCCTCGCCTCTTCCAGGCTGAGAAGGGAGATGTGCACCTCTTCCTTCTTCTCCCCCGGCCCCTTTCCGGAGGGACGGGACCCCTTTCCCCCGGCGGGTCGCGAGGCGGTCCCTTCGCCTTCCTTTCCGGCCGGCCTGCCGAGTCCCAGCTTTCCCACCAGGGCCTTCACGTCCTCCAGGCGCTTGAGGAAGCGGGCCTTGTAGCTCCCGGGGACGGGCGTCCCCCCGGCCGTTCCCCTGGGCAGTGTATCGGTTCCTTCCCAGCGGGAGAGGAAAGTGGAGCCCTGGGCGGCCACCCCCGAGACCACCCACTCCAGGGCCACCTCGGCGCCGACCAGGATCACCAGGACGGCCAGGATCCGGGGAAACTTCAACCGCCTGTGGAGAAGGTCCACCGGGCGGGCCAGGAGAAGGGCCAGGAAAAGGGCGAAGGCGAAGGGCACCAGGATGGGCTGGGCCAGGGCGCAGACCAGGAGGAAGAGGACGATCCCCGGGAAAAGACCCAATCCCTTGCTCATTTCCGCCGCCGCGCCCCGGGGGAATTCAATCCATTCCTCCGTCTTTTCCCACAACCCAGATCCGCATGGTGTTGGTCGTTCCCCGCACGTCCAGGTAGCCCGCCACCATGACCAGGAGGTCCCCGGGACGGACGGCCCCTTCCTTGCGGAGCTCCTCGTCCGCCCCCACCAGGAGTTCCTTGGGATGGGCCACCTTTCGGGGAGAGAGGCGGGAGTCCACCCCCCAGAAGAGGGACATCTTTCTCTGGACTTCCGGGTCGGGAGTGAAGGCGTAGACCGGGATCTTCAACCGGTAACGAGCCACCTTGCGGGCCGTGGCCCCCGAGCGGGTGAAGACCACGATGGCCCGTACCTTGAGGTCTTCCGCCGCCCGGCAGGCGGCGTGCACCACCGCCTCGGCCACCTCGCCCTCCGACCCGGGCACGATCCAGGGTTCCACTTCGGGCATGCGCAAGGTCTTCTCCGAATACCTGGCGATCCGGTCCATCGTTTCCACGACCCGCACGGGGTGCTTCCCCGAAGCGGTCTCCGCGGAAAGCATCAGGGCGGAGGTTCCGTCCTCGATGGCGTTGGCCACGTCCGAGGCCTCCGCCCGGGTGGGCCGGTTGGCCTCGGTCATGGACTCCAGCATCTCCGTGGCGGTGATCACGGGCACTCCCTTCTCCCGGGCTCTCTGGATGAGTTGTTTCTGCACGATGGGAACCCGCTCGGCCCCGAGTTCCACCCCCAGGTCCCCGCGGGCCACCATCACGGCGTCGCTGGCGTCCAGGATCTCCTCGCTGGCCCGGACCGCCTCGGGACGTTCGATCTTGGCCACGGTCCCCGCGTTGGATCCGGCCTTCCGGATTCTCTCCCTGAGGTCCAGCATGTCCCCGGGTTTCCGGACGAAGGACAGGGCCACGTAGTCCACCCCCCGCTCCAGGCCGAAGGCCAGGTCCTCCAGGTCCTTCGATGTCAAGCAGGGCAGGCTCAACCTGGTCCCTGGAAGGTTGACCCCCTTGTGGGGAAGCAAAAGCCCTCCCTGCTCCACCCTGCACCGGACCCGGTCCCCCTCGATGGAAAGAACCACGAGCGCCATGGTCCCGTCCGCCAGGAGGACTCTTTCGCCTTCCCGCAATTCCCTGACCAGGCCCGGGAGAGTGACCGGAATGGTTCTTTCGTCCCCCCCCCGCGCCCCCTCCACCAGGAAG
>CAYQBW010000069.1:1640-8956 GCA_964415725.1 uncultured Planctomycetia bacterium | reverse complement strand
TCCCTGGATGACCTTTCCCTTCTCCATGGGCAGGACGAACCACCGTTTTTCCCAGGGCTTGTAGAGCATCAAGATCGTGTCCAGCCGCCCGACGGGGACGCGCACTTTTCCGGAGGGACCGACTGGAAGCCACACGGAAACGCCCCGGACCCACCCGAAAGCCCAGGTTCCCGGCTCTTCGCGGATCTCCGCTTCCAGGGCGGGTTTCAAGGAAACCTTCAGATCTCTGTCCTTTCCTGTCCGGACCAGGACGGGCTCGAAGCCCTCCTTCCAGACCTGGACCCGGTCTCCCAGAAAGGGATCGATCTTGGCCTTGCCCCAGGGATCGGTGAAGACGGCGCCGCCTGCCGACCAGAGCCCGAAGAAAGGGACCACCCGGGCCCCTTTCAGGGCCGTGCCGTCCCGCCCGTCCAGGACCAGGATCTGGAGGCTCCTCTTTTTCAAGACCAGGAGTCCCAGGTCCTGGGTTTCCCCCGGCCGGATTTCCACTCGTTTCACGGCGGACCCGGAATTCTCCCTGGAGAGGAGGGCAAGGAAGGAGCCTGTGGGAAGGCCCCGGGCCCGGAACCTGTAACCGCCCCGGCCGTCCGGCCGTCCTGTCACGGTCTTCTCCAGGAGAGGCGGGGCCGGCCCGGAACAGGCCCGGGTCCCGGCGAAGAAGGCTTCCACCGAGGTCTCAGGGTCCCTCTTTCTGGGATCGTGGGCGGAATAGGGGGCGACTCTGGAGAGATCCTCCCTGGGAGCCAGGGGGTCGCTCCCGAGGGTCCAGGCCAGGGCTCCGCCCGACGAGGACTCCCGGAGTCGGACCAGGAGGGGCCCCCCGCCCTTCCTGGCCCAGATCCTGCAGGGAAGATAAGGCCTGGAGAGGAAGAGGACTTCCACCTGGATTCCGAATTCTTTCTTCCAGGGCAAAGCGAATCCCCCCGGCGCCTCCGCCCTCGCCTCCTCACGGGTTTTTCCGTTTGCATCGAGGATCCGGATCCGGATGGAGCAGGCCGGTCCGCCCTTGGGGAGGAGGAACTTTCCTTGCAGGAGGGGGCCTGAAGGGGGCTTTTGCCGGGAAGGGACCTCTTTTCTCGCCGGGGTCCGGGCCCGGTCCTCCGGCGTGGTTGACGCTGTTAAGGATACCTTCTTGTCCGGAGCCGCGCCTTTCCCCCGGGGAAGCGGGGTCGAGCCGCCCCCTTTCAAAAGAAGAAAGAGTCCCCCAAAGAGAAGGAGAACGCCCAGGCCCCCGAGAACCAGCCTTCCTGTCTTCATGGTTTCTCTCCTGTGATTTACATTCCGGCTTCGGCCTGGGACCGCGGCCCTGTTTCTTTTCTTCCCGCCTTTCTTTTTTCCTCCCGGGGCTTCGAAATTTACGGCCTAACCTCCCCCCATGAGGGGCGCCAGCACCCGTTCCACGGAGGAAGAGGAATCCTCCCTGATTGGATCCGGGTGCTTTTCAGAACCGGACATGGCTGACCTTCCCGGCTTCGAGGAAGACCGTCTTTTTCTTGTCCAGGGGTCCCAGGTCCGTGAACCCTTTCTTTCGGGAGGAGGTCCTGAAAAGGTATTTTCCGGGAAAGAGAGGCCCCATGAAGACAGGTTCCTTTTCGCCCGTTCTTTCGCCCAAGTAGTCCTGGACGCACATGTAGCGGGCGGCTCCGGCGGCGCCGGGAGGAAAGAAGAGGGGCCTGGCCTTCACCAAGGCTCCCGCTCCCTCCACCACGGCCCATGTGCCGGGTTGGAGCCGGAGGATTTTCTCCTCCCCTACCCGCAGGCGGCACATTCCGAGGAGATCCTCCTCGGAACGCAGAAAGACCAGGAGTTCCGCTTCTTGGGGCAGGACGATCTCGAACCTGCCTTCCCGGTCCAGGTGGATTCCACCATATTGGGGCAAACAGACCTTTCCCTCCCTGAGGCGGGCGAGGTTGGCGTCGAGAAAGGCTTTGTTTCCGCATAGCTTGTATCGAAGCCGGGCCCCGGCGGCAGGCTTTCCGCCGGGCGTCAAGGCCTTGAGCACAGCTTTCTTCCCGGGAACTTTCCGGAACTTGACTTCAGAAGGGGCGTCCTCGAGGGATTTCAAGATCCAGCACAAGGGGGATGAATCCTTCGCCTCCAGAACGATCTGCCAGCCCAAGGCCAGGTGGGCCGGGACGGTCCCCTTGGGAGAGACCTTCCGCCCGGAAAGGTTCAGGAGATCGGCGGGAAACCCGGGACGAGGCCTGAAGCCGGAGGGCAAGAATCCAACTCTCGTGAGGGCGAACCGGGCCCCTGGATCCTCCGGGACCACTTGGAGGCGGATCTCCTTGGAAGTTTCCAGGCGGACCCGGCCTTTTTGGGGGGCCCGGCCCATGAAGAAGAGCCTCTTCGAGGTAAAGATATGGACCTGGACCCTGGAAAGCCGGGAAAAAGGAAGGCGGAGTTCCCCCCCCTGGTAGATCGAGGAGACCTCGATGTCCCGCGGGGCCAGACCGTAGGCCCGGGCGGAAACAAGGTCCCCGGCGGCGGGCTTTAGATCCAGGCCGATGCTGGGCGTCTCCGATGCTTCCAGAACAAGCCGGGCTCCCTTCCCCGGGCTTTCCGCCTGTCCGGGTTGGTATCCCCAGGCAAGGGCCATGACGGTCCGGCCTTCCAGGTCCTCTTGGGGGACGGCCACTCGACCACGGGAGTCGGTCCAACCCGCCTCATAGCGGCCGAATCCTCCCAGGCGAAAGGGCCTGGGGGGGATTTTCTCAGGAGGAGGACCCTGGCTCCCGGGACAGGACGGTTCTCTTTATCCATTACCGTAATCGTGGCAAGGCGGGGAAGGGAGAGGTTCAAGCCCACCCCGGGTGGAAGCGCCGGGAGAGCGCGTAAAAAGGGCCCTTGCCTGGTGAAGATGAGACAGGCCGTCTTTTGCTCCTTCCAGAGAGGCAAGGCTCCGGTCTTCCCTCGCATCGAGCCCAGGCGAAAGAATGGGTGATCCAGGAATCCGGGGGGGACGGGGAAGTCGGGCAGGTTCCCCGGGCGATGATCACGGCAGCGGATCCAGGCAAGGGTGGAAACGCTGAAAACGCCGTCTCCCTGGAGTTTTACCGGGACGTCCCGGACCCGGTGAGGAAAGAGGGAGACTTCCGCCTCTGCGCCTTCCATGGAGGGTCCGGAAGAAACCAGGACGGACCTGGCCTCTCCTCCTTTTCTCGCGAAAAAGAGGTAGGAATGCCCGGGTTTCAGCTCCAGCAGGAATCCCTTTTTTGTTCTTCGGGCCTTGCCGGTCTCAAGGAGGGCCCCGACCCTGGAAAAAAGAACCTCCTTGGCCCAGGGAGCCCTGACTTGGATCCTCATTTCCTTTTTTCCTTGCGGGCCGGCGCCCCGGGCTCGGAGCGTGGAGAGTTCCCCGGGTTGGAGGAAGGAGCCCCCATTCCCGGCGAAAAAGAGAATTCCTCCCGTGGAAAAGAAGCCCGCAAGGGAAAGGAAGCCCCGCCTGCTCACCTCGGCCCCTGAACCGGCCGGCCATTCCCTTTCCATTTCTCCTTTTCCGGGACCTTGACCCGTGCTTCGATTTCCTCCAGGGGTTTCTTGGAGGACTTCTGAATCCTTCATGGTCCAAACTTCCTTGCCGTCATTCTTCTTTCCCTGCCATCACCGGGCATAAACCCCTACTTCCGGATTAAAGGAAGAAATCCAGTTCGCCTCCTTCGTCGATCCACAAGAAGCCGGTGGTCTTGATCATTTTTTCGAAAGTCGGTTCGTCCGGGTTGTCTTCCTTGTAAATGACAAAACGGAGAAACCCCGGGGGGATGTCCCGGAGAATCAAATCTCCATTTTCGAATTCCTTTCTTCCGATTTGACAGCCCGATTTGCCGCCTTTGTTTCTCTTTTCAGTCCATTCGACGGAAAGGATCCCTTTTCTCTTCCGGAGTAGCTCCAAGGATTCCGGACGGAGGTGCAGGCGTGCGGTTCCCCCCTTGGGAAAGAGGACTTCAAAGGGGGCCTTCCCCGGCACGGTCCATTCCCCTGAAGGGCGGGATTTCCTGGGCCAGGAGATCTTCATCCTGGTCCGGAAGATCCGGACATGGAGGTCGCCTTCCGGGAGGCGAACTTCGTAGAGGCCCTTTCCAAGAAGGCGGGCCTCCGCCATCCCTCCGGGATTCCCTCCGCCGGCTTTCCTGTAGGCCACGATGAGCCTGGAACAGGCGAGAGGAGATCCGTCCTTGTAACGGGCCTGGAACTGGACCGGGAGTCTTTGGGCGTGGTGGGGCTTCAGGTAGATGGTGGGAGGAGGACCGGAGGAGATTTCCCGGAAGAACAGGTTTTCTTGGCGGCCTTCGTAGCCTGAGGCAAAGATGTGGACCGTGACGGGGAAGGGGAGGCGGGAAAGCCTCCACCCCGGGACCCACCCTACCTGGAGAAGGCCCTTCACGCAGGATCCGCCGATCGACATCCCGTTTCCGGATTCCCTGTCGTTGATGTCGAGGGTGAAATAGAAAGAGTCGATGGGGTTTCGGGTTTCCGCGTCCAGGACCTTCGCTTGGAGGAAGACCGCTCTTTTGGCGATCCCTTCCACCTTCTTTGCCCCGGCTCGGACTCGAAGGGGCGGGTCCAGGATCCACCGGTAACTCTTCAGAAGCAGGGAATAGGTTCCCTTGGAAAGACCCCGGACGAGGAACCGGCCGGCGCCGTCGGTGACGGCCGAAGCCTGGCGGTAGCCCTTTTTCCAAAGGCCCGGGTCTTTCTGGAACCCTCGTTCCAGCATACTCGAAGAGACGAAGGTTCCTACACGACTCGTAAAGGAAGCGGCGCAGGCAAGCACGGTGATTCCGGCAAGCGGTTTTCCCGAAAGAGTCCGGATCCGGCCCGAAATGACCTCTCCCCTGGCCAGGACGAATTCGAGGTTTTTGGGTGGGGAGGCAAGGGAAAGGCCTCTTTTCCATTCGGGCCGGTATCCCTTGGAATAGGCCAGGAGGTCCACTTCCCGGACCCCCTTGGCCTGGAAATGGAGGGTAAAGGCGCCGTCCTTCCCGGTCTTTGCCTGGACCAGGGGACCTTCCGATTCTTTTTCTGCTTTCTTCCCGGCCCGGAACAGGGCCACCCGAGCCTCCAGGCCATCCCCCATTTGGTCCCGGACCTTTCCTCGGATCGTGAGGAAGAGCGTGGAATCGGGTTCTTTCCCGGCGGGGAGAGGGACCCGGGCCGAGGGAGGTCCTCCTCCCCCCGCCCGGGTCTTCCCGCCGGGGGAGGCCCCCTTTTTCTTCACCGGGGAAGGCCGGGTCGCGGGCGGAACCTGGGGCGCCCTGGTTCCTCCCATTCCCACAAGGAGGTAGAGGCCCCCCAGGATACCCAAGAGAACCAGGAGGAAAAGAGGAAGAAACTTGAGAGGCCTGGGATTTTCCATTTCCTGGATTTCCACTTCTCTTACTCCTTCTCCATCCGGACGGTGTAGGAACCTGCCCGGAGGGTGATCTTCTTTTTCTTGAACCCTTTGACGGAGACCCGGATCTCCAGGATCTCTCCCCTTCTTTTCAAGAAGGAAATCTTGTTTCCCTCTTTTCTAAGGATGGTTTCCGGCACCCCTTCCACCCGCACGGGCCGGCGGGGATGGTAGAAATCCAAAGGCTTCCCCTCCTGGTCGAAGAACTCCAGCTCCACCTTCTCCAGCCGCCCCCTCAGGTCGATGACCCCGAGATCGCCGCGGAAGGGCTTCTTGCCCGAAAGGAAATTCAGGCCCTCCAGGCGGTAGACAGGAATCCCAGGCCACCATCCGATGGTGACGAAAAAGTCGTACCTGCCCGGCGAACAACCTTCGTATGAAAACCGCCCCGATTCTTCCACCTTCTTCACAGGGTCCCAGTGAAGGGACCCGAGCGGGAACCTGGGATAGAGATATACGTTCAAAAACCCTTGCTTCAACCATTTCCCCTCGTCCACGAGCAGGCGGCCCCGGATCTCCCCTCCACGGAACAATTTGAGCAATACATTTCGCGCTCCCAGGGGGACCTTCTCGGCCTTCCCCCACAAACCGGATTTCTTGAGGGAAGCAAGAACTTCAACCTCCCGGTCTTCCAGGAAGCCCCGGAAACAAAACCTTCCATCCCGCCCTACACGCTGCCAGCCGATGGGCCACCAGACAGGTTTCCCTCTCCGGATCCTGAACACTTTGCAGACTACGGCGCTCCCCGAAACATCTCCCCCGCCTTGCACGACCACCCGGCCCGATACGATCAACGGAAGAGGGGCCAGCCGGACCAGGCCCATCTTCCATTCCGCCGGGCGAAGGCCTCCCAATGCCTGGATCTTCCTGAACAGGACCGGCCCACCCCCGGCATTTCGAACCACCAGAAAGATCACCCGGCCTTTTCCGTCGTAGAAACCCCGCGGAAGGGGGACCCTCAAATCCCCCGCCGGGCCGGTCTTTCCGACCTCATGGAACGCAGAGGCCCCTATCCCGGGAAAAACCGGGAGCGGATCCGCGTCGATGTAGATGTAGATCTCCACCTTCCTTCCCGAAAGGGCCTCTCCCGCCGGTCCCGCCAGCCGGAGTGTAAGGACCGGATCCCGGGAAAGAAGAACCTCCACCCGGACCGTCTCTCCGGGAGAGGAAGGCCCATGGATCCTTTTCTCCGTGAAGTTCACCCACCCCTCGGGCAGGACCATGAGGTCCAGGTCCATCCCCAACCCCACCCGAGGGAAGATGGCCCTGCCGTGTTCCAGGGGAACGGAATGGCGGCGGATCCAGAACCGGCTATCCCCCACCGGGCCGCGGGCCCAGCCGTCCCTCCACTGCATGGACGGGTCATGGAGAGCCGCCAGGCCGGAAATGTCCTGTTTGTGCTTTCCAGGCATGGACACATGGACCTCGATCCGGCCCGTGGGGGGAAGGCGCATCTCCACGGGAGTCCCTTCCATGTTCTCTTTCCGGATCGGGAAGAATCTCCGGGAGGGGTCCGGCACGGGGAAAAGAAACCCCAGGTAGAATTTCTTGAAATCGATGGCGCCCCTGGAGGGGGAGCGCATCCCAGCCCATGGGTCCTGGAAGGCGCCCTTCCCCCCGGGCCCGGATCGGCTCCTGAACCACAATGAGTGATACCCGGCGATCTCCCTGTTGGTGGAATACAGCCCCACGAAAACGCCGGAAACGCCCCGCCCCTCCCCATCCCTGACGAGGAACTCCAGGTCCCTGCGAGGATGGAGGACGAGATCGATTCCTTTGTGGGGCCTGACATCCCAGCCCCCCTCCAGGAGCCAGATTCCCGTCCTGGGATCGGCTCGGACCTCCTTGGGGTCCGAAACCAGGTTTCCTCTCTTGGATTCGGCCCACAAGCGAAACGTCGCATCTCCCCGGGAAAGGATGCCGC
>CAYQBW010000069.1:0-1630 GCA_964415725.1 uncultured Planctomycetia bacterium | reverse complement strand
CGCCTTCCCTCCAAAGCCGGATCGACAAGAGGCCTTTCTCCCCCACGGGAAAGACCCAAGCCCTTTTCTCCTCCCCTTTCGGGGCGCCTCCCAACTTTCCAAGAAGGAAAGGACCCCAACTGAATTGATTTCCGATCCGGGTCTCCAGGTGAACCTTCGAACTCCCGGGATGGGTGAGACCTTTTTTCCCCTTTTCCCAGACCCTGACCACCAGAAGTCCCGAACCCTCCCCTTGGGAAAGGGGGGCCTCCCCGGGAAGGACCTTCTTCCTTCCCCCACTGGCGGGCCCGGCCCCAGGTCCGGCCTCTACCGCCCTCCCCTTCTTTTTCCCCGAACCGGGGAGGATCGGCGCCGGTCCCTTCCCCTTTTTCGAACCCATACCGGCGCCGGGACCGGCCGGCGGCGGCAGGAAAGGGAAAATCCCTAGAAGCCACAAGAAAACCACCGCCAAAGCAAGGAGAAGAAAGGAAACACCTACCCGCAAGGAAGGAGAAAACTTCACTCCCGAGCCCTCCCCCCACCCCAGTCCCGGGGGAACCGGAGAAACCAAGAAGAACCTCTTCCGGAAAAGGAGATGCCTGACCAGATCATTTGCCTAAACACCCCCTGATCGACACCAAAAGGCTCTCGGCAAGGGTCCCTGTATTGCAGGCCCTTTGTTGGGCATCCCCCACGTCCTCCACGCCCCCCCCGGAGCCGGAGTGAGGGGGGCTTCAGGAAGGGGTCACCGGCCGGATCGGCGGGCCCTGGCCCCGGGGTTTGTATCCATTGCGGTCGGCCGGCGACTTTCATCCGAGCCAGTGGTTATTTGTTTGGAATCGGCTCACCGTTATGAGTGTCCTCAGGTCCTCCAAGGCCGTACATGGCCACTCCGCCGGCTCCGTGTAATCCTGGATCCAGTGGATAACCGTGTTTCCGTCCTGTCCCAAAGCCTTGTGATTGGAGGTAGGTTCCCCTGCGTGCCGTTGCGTTTCCCCCTTTTCCACCCATGGCTTTATTCTTGACGGGGTCACCTCCGTTTCCTGCATAAGCACGCGTCGTGGATTCGTTTTCGGGCGTTATCGCTTCAGCGTTTCCTCCGTCCCCCCCTGAATTCAGCCCGTTCCCTCCATCACCACCAACGGCGGTTGCGTCCCCACCACCTGGAGGAGTGAAGCTAATGGTTTTCGCAATCGCGTCCCCCCCTTTTCGGGGATTTGTGCCGTTGGGTATTCCATTTTCCCCCTTCCCTCCAACGGCCAGGGCCGCTCCCCCTTTCTTGCCGGTTGTTGCCACGGCGGCGCCTCCAGGGTCGATCGAGGTGGGACCTGCGTCCCCTCCAATGGCGATGGTGAGGTCGCTCGGGGCCTGTAGGACCGCCTTGTGGCCTTCATTGAGATTATATATTGTAATCCTTACGTGGAAATTGGAATTTCCGATTTTGCAGGTAAATGGTTCATCCTCCAGCTTCCGGACCGGAGGATCCAAGGAGGCCAAGCCTTGTTTGAGGTCTGCTGCGGCGTTTTTTATGGCTTCTTTGGTCAAGAAGTTTGGAAAAAAAACACGGCCATCCGCGTCTTTTTGCGGATTTAATGTTTTAACGAAATTGCATACGCATTCCTTGACCCCCGGCGGCGGGGCGGGAGAATGG
>CAYQBW010000068.1:0-8979 GCA_964415725.1 uncultured Planctomycetia bacterium | reverse complement strand
AATCAGTCCTCATACCCCTATGGGTATACCCACAACTATTCCACACCCTGGGACAACTACAAGTTCGCCAAGATCGGGGCCCTCGTCATCTTCCGGGCCAACGACGGCGTCCACGGCAACGAACTCTTCAAGAGCATCCCCGTCCCAAACACGGCCAGCCTGATCAAAGATATCCGGCCCGGCTCCATGAGTTCTTCCCCCTCCTACTTCACAAACTTCGGGAGCAAGGTCGTCTTTTCCGCCAACGACGGCACCCATGGGACCGAACCATGGGTGACCGACGGCACAACCGCGGGGACCTTCATGCTCAAGGACTGCTATGCCGGAAGCTCCAGCGGGGGCTGCTACTATCCCGTCGTCATGGGCGGAAAAGTCTACTGGACCTCCTACAACGGATCCAATTACGACATCTGGGTGAGCGACGGAACCACCGCCGGGACCACGAAAGTATATTCCGGTCTTCGTAATTATTGGTACTACCCCGTCGCCTTCGGCAACAAGATCCTCTTCCGGGGCTACACCTCGGCGAACGGCTACGAGCCCTGGGTCACCGACGGCACCGCCGCGGGCACCAAGATGCTCGTCGACGTCCAGTCGGGATCGAGTTCGGGCTCCCTATACTACCCTGTCGCGATGGGAAGCAAGTGCTACTTCTTCTCCCACCCCAGCACGGGATATTCCCTCTACGTCACAGACGGCACCCCCGCGGGAACCACCCTGGTCAAGGGGGGATTCTTTACCTCATGGTACAACGCCATCCCTCTGGGCAACAAGATCGTCTTCCGGGGGAGGACCTCCACGAGCGGCTACGAGCCCTGGGTCACAGACGGCACCGCCGCAGGCACCGTAATGCTCAAGGACATCAAGGCCGGGGTCGGGTCCGGCTTCTTCTACAATCCGGTTGTCTTCAACAACAAGGTCTACTTCCAGGCCTACACCGCGACGGGCTCCACCTACTCCATCTGGGAGACAGACGGCACCCCCGCCGGCACCAAGGTGATGAGTTCCAAGAGCCGCTACTTCTACTACCCCTCCGTGGCCGGAGGTAATATCTTCTTTAGGGGTTACTATGTCGCCGGGACGAACCACGGCTACGAGCTCTGGAAGACCAACGGCACCGACGCCGGAACCATGGAGGTGAAGGACATCAACCCGGGCCTTCCCGGAAGCTACCCAAACTTCATCACCACCGTCCTCACAAGCAAGGTTGTCTTCCAGGCGAACGACGGTGTCCACGGCACGGAACTCTGGGTCAGCGACGGCACCGCGTCGGGCACCAAGCTTCTGGACGATATCTGGAGACCCGGCCCCAACACTCAGGGCTCCTATCCTTCCGATTTCCTCGGCGTCTCCGGGATCACTTACTTCACCGCCGGCGACGGCGTCCACGGCATGGAACTCTGGAAAACCGATGGCACCGCCTCGGGGACGACCCTCGTCAAGGACATCAACCCAGGGAGCGGTTCGGGCGCCTACCTCTACTACTCCAGGATGTATTACTGGCGCTCCGACGGGTCCTGGAAACCTGCGGCCCTGGGCAAGACCCTCTTCTTCCGGGGCTACACGCCTACCACCGGGTATGAACTCTGGAAGACCGACGGCACCGCCGCCGGCACAAAGATGGTGAAAGACATCCGCCCCGGCGCCCTTTCGGGCTACTTCTACTACGGGTGCGTCATGGGAAACCATGTGTACTTCTTCGCCAACGACGGTTCCGGGTACGCCCTCTGGAAGACCGACGGCACCGCGGCGGGCACCGTGAAGGTCAAAGGAGGGTTCACCTCCACATGGACCTACCCCCTTCCATACAACGGGAAGATCTACTTCGGGGGGCAGACCGCCGCCAACGGCCGGGAGCCCTGGGTCACCGACGGCACCGCAGCCGGCACCGTGATGCTCAAGGACATCAGGAGCGGCGCCAGTTCGGCAAATTTCTACGACCCCGTCGTCATGGGCGGCAAAGTGTACTTCCGGAGCTACAAGGCAGCAGGAAGCGGTTTCGACATCTATACGACCGACGGAACCCCGGCCGGGACCAAGCTGGCCATCACCCTGAACGGCTACAACGGCTATTACCTGACCGCCATGGGGAACAAGCTCTTCTTCAGGGGCTACGACACAACCAACGGCAACGAGCCATGGGTCTCCGACGGCACCCAGGCGGGCACCAAGCTCCTGAAGAACATCAATCCCGGAGCCTCGAGCGGATACTTCTACGACCCTTGTGTCGTAGGCAAGACACTCTTCTTCCGGGCCAACGACGGGACCAAGGGCTATGAACTCTGGAAGACCGACGGCACCACCGCCGGCACAGTGATGGTCAAGGACATCTACTCCGGTTCGGCCTCGAGTTACCCCCGCTACATGGCCGCCGTCGGTTCCCGCCAAGTGGTCTTCCAGGCCCACGACGGCATCCACGGGGCCGAACTCTGGAAGTCCGACGGCACTTCCGCCGGGACCATGATGGTGGGGGACATCCGTCCGGGCTCTTCCAGCTCCAATTCCTCCTTCATGATTCTTACAGGCGGCCAGGTCCTCTTCAGGGCGGACGACGGCGTCCACGGCTACGAGCCCTGGGCCTGGTTCCCGGGCGCCACGGCCAAGGCCTTCGGGTTCGGAACGAGCGACCTTTTCCCCTTCAACGCCACCGACCCGGCCCTTGGAAGCACCTTGAAGTTGACGGTTTCCGGCCTGGGAGCGGGGAAGGCGGCCTTGATTCTGCTCGCCGGGCCCACGACGGCGCCCACTTCCTTCGGGACCAGCTGGCTCTACTTCGACCTATCGACCCTCTACACGGGGTTCGTCGTCACTCCCGCGGGCGGCGGCTCGAAGAGCCTTCCCGTGCCCAACGACCCGGCGCTCGTGGGAGCCCAGATCGCTTCCCAGGGCTTCGTCTACCCCTCCACCACCCCGCCCATCGGCGTGGACCTCACAGGCGGCGTCCTGCTGACTTTCGGCAGGTGACGCTAGGGGCGATCCGGGGACCGCATTC
The DNA here is from genome assembly GCA_964415725.1 of uncultured Planctomycetia bacterium. Classification (GTDB taxonomy): domain Bacteria; phylum Planctomycetota; class UBA1135; order UBA1135; family JALUZX01; genus JALUZX01. The sequence goes on along the minus strand of CAYQBW010000068.1, from coordinate 5,987 downwards.
CGCGGCCCCCGGACCCCCGGAAACACAATGAATCAAAACAGCCCCGGCGGGCCTCCCGCCGGGGCTGTTTTTCGAAACCCCTTCTTCGGCCCCAAGGGGATACACCCCCAACCATTGCACCCCTTGGGACAACTACAAGTTCGCCACGATCGGTCCTTTCGTGATCTTCCGGGCCGACGACGGGGCCCAGGGCTACGAACCCCGGGCCTGGTTCACCGGGGCGACGGCCAAGGCCTTCGGTTCCGGCACGAACGACCGGTTCCTTTTCACCGCAACAGATCAGGCCCTTGGAAGCACGACGAGGATGACCGTCTCGGGCATGGGCGCGAGCCAGTCGGCACTCCTCCTCCTGGCCGCGCCCAGCCCGGACCTCACTTTCCGAAGGTCAGATGAACCCCATTGGTGAGGTCCCCCCCCAGGGGCGGCGTCTTTGTGGGAAAGATGAAAGCCTGGGCCGTCAACGAATACCCCGAAAGGGCGGAGTTCGAAGGGATGGACAGCCGCAAGGTGCCGCCGCTTTGAGATGAGACGAGAAAGGCCCCGAAAATCTTCGCCGCATCGAAGTAGATCCATCCCGGCCCAAGAGCCGTGGGAGAATGGGAAGGTCCGGCCAGAAGAACCAGCCCGTTTTGCGAGGATCCCAGGCCCGAAACATCCATTTCCATGGTTCCTCCCAGAGCCGGGTCGGTCGCCGACAGGGCGAACCGGCCTCCCGACCCGAAACCGAAGGACTTGGCCGTCGCTCCCGGGAACCAGACCCAAGGCTCCATCCCATGGGCTCCGTCGTCGGCCCTGAAAACCAGGCGCCCGCCGGCAAGGAGGAATTGGTTGGGATGCGCTCCGTCCCCCCCTGGGAAGATGTCCCGAAGGATCCTGGTCCCCCCCTGGGTTCCGTCCGAGATCCACGGCTCCGTTCCCTTCCCCCCGCCGTCCACTTGAAAAACCACCCGCCGCGTCCCGACAGCGCTGATGAAAGAGGGATAACCGGAAGCGATGCCTTTCCGGAAATCCTTGACCAGGACGGTTCCTTTCGAGGTTCCATCGGTCTTCCACAGCTCTAAGCCGTGGGAAACGTCCCGGGCCTGGAAAAAGAGGGTCCTGCCCGCGACGCAAGGGTAGAAGAACATGCTGCCTGCAAGGCCGGTGTAGATATCCTTCAAGAGGCGGGTGCCTGCCCTGGTGCCGTCGGAAATATAGGGCTCATGGCCGTAATTGTTGTCGAAGGCAAGGAAAAAGAGGAAACGGCCCATCACCGTCATTCCGTCCCCGGATTGGTGCCTGGAAGAAAATAGAACTCTTGTCCCTGCAATCGTTCCATCCGTCTCCCATGCCGCCGGGACTGAATTCGAAGGATCCATGGCCTTGAAGAAAACCTTCGGGCCCAATCCCACCGGCCCTTCGAAGTATCCCCAGCCGTTCCCCGACACGATGTCCCTGAGAAGGCGGGTTCCGCCCGGCGTGCCGTCCGTGATCCAAGGCTCAAGGCCGGCGGCCCCTGTTCTCCCCCCGAAATAGATCCTTCCCCGGTAAGGATAAGGGTAGAGCCAGTAGAAATCGAAACCTCCGGCCAGCTTCTTCGTCCCTCCAGCCGTTCCGTCGGTCTTCCACAGGGAGTATCCCGAAGGATCCTTGGCGAAAAAGAAGACTTCCTTCCCCAGGACACATCCGTTGTAGAATCCCCCTGAAGCCCCGCCCGGAAGAATATCCTTGACCATGGCGGTCCCGGCCGGAGTGCCGTCCGTCTTCCATATCTCCCATCCGCTGGAAGGAGTAAATCCTTGAAAGAAAAGGGTACCACCGAGCGCCGCGGGCCTCCAGCTTCCATCCTTTCTCCAATATTCGATCCTTGAAGAGGACAGGTCGGCGCCGGTCCCTTTTCCGGGGTTGATGTCCTTCACCATGAAGGTTCCGGAGGCTGTGCCGTCCGTCCTCCACAGTTCCCTTCCGTGTTTTCCGTCATCGGCGGTGAAGTAGGTGATTCCCGAGACATCGACGAAATCACCCGGGTTCGATCCCGCAGAGCCGGAACGAATATCCTTCAAGAGGACAGGGGACTGCCCCCTGCCGGGAGCGAACGAAGACAGGGCAAGAATGGAAATCATGAAGAAAGGAACGTTTTTCATTGCACTTCCTCCCGGGAGAAGAGGTTTCCTCTTCGTTCCGCCGGTGGGTGGCGGAGCAGGCCTGTTTTTCCGAACTTCCAGCGCCCCCCCCCAAGGCCCATGGATCTTACCAGGAAAACAGGCTTTTGGCTCCCCCCGACGGGCCCCACACAGGCTCGGGTTTTTCAATCCGCAGGCCTCGGCCGGAGCACCGGGATGGACCTCAGCTCCCCAGGAACCGGAGGTTGACTCTCCTGTACCACTCGACGTTGGACCAGTTCTTCCAGAAGGGATGGCTGTAGTTCCAGGGCGTGATTCCCCAGAAACCGAACTCCGGCGCCATGGCCGCGCATTGTTCGCACCAGTCGTAGAGCCATCGCCACTCCAGGTCGGGATGGTCCATGTGCCACCAGGGGCCCCAGGCTTCGGTGGTGGTAAGGGGCGCGGCGATCTCCCTCGCCCAATCGGCGGCGAAACGCATCTGGTTGCGCATCTCCGCAAGAAGCATGGGGCGCACGGATTTCATGGTCGCCTTCAGCCGCCGCATGTAATCCGCGTAGGAACGCTTGCCCCGGTCCTTCTTCAGGCCGCCGAAGCCCGTTCGTGCCTGGAACCGCTCCATGGTGGTCATCCAGATGTGCACTTCCAGGACATCGAAGGACTTCAGGCCAAGGGACCGGATCTCTTTCCAGAAGCTGGTGAAAGAAAAGGTGAACCGCAACCCCGGGTAGAGCCGTTGGAAATGCTTCAAAGACGAGCCCAGGTAATCCTTCACGAAATCCAGCTGGCGCCGGTTCCAGGCGAAACCCGGAATCCGCCCGGCCTTCTCCATGTCGTCCCCCTCCGCCTCACCCCCCTTTCCCAATCGGTTCAACTCAGGGGCGAAAGGGCTGAACCAGGGAAATTCCTGGTCCAGGTCCACGTAGAGGACCCGGTCCAGAAGGCCGTTCTTCCCCAGGAGATCCAGGACCCGCTCCCAGGCCTTCCAGTAGAGCTTTCTGTTTTTGGCGTAATACTCACGCAGCTTGGGATATTCCACGCAATCGTGGTTCCAGGTCGAGAGGATAACGAAGAGGCCCGCCTTCTCGGCGGTCTTCACGAATTCGACCAGGTCCTCGGCCAGGGGATGCTTCCGGTCCTTGTCGGTAAAACCCCAGGTCCGGAGGGGGTTGCCCCTGAGGGAGACCTCTTCGTCCAGGGACTTCAGCCGCCCTATGATCATGGGAAACGCGTCGATCCGGACCGTGTTGAAACCGCGATCGGTCAATTCCGAGCAGACCTTCTTCCAATCCTCGTAGGCTCCGCCCTTGTAGTGCATGTAGGCCCAGCAGAAGTCCCACATGGCGATGGTAAGACGGGAGGGCCGGAGATCGTTCCGCATGTCGTAGCCGCGGTGGGCCATCCTTGGAGGAACCCCGGCGGCCTGGCCCGCAGCGGCGCACGGGAACCAGAGAAAGCACAGAAGAGCCGGGGCCCACGATCCCCGCATCACCGACCTGGTCATTTTCTTACTCCTTGAAGGATTCTACGGGTTGGAGGGTTTCACGTTCGGATCGACCCGAAGAGCACGACACCGGCCGAGCCGAAGACGATGGGAACGATCCAGGCCGAGACCACGGGGTTGAGGACCTTGGTCCCGCCCAGGTTACGCATGGCGATATCCAGGACCATGTAGAGGCCGCAGATCATGATGGCAAGGATCACCCCCTCCAGGGTGGAACGCCTCTCGAAGTTGAACCCGAAGGGAAGGGTGAGCAAAAGAAGCAGGATGTTGGCCAAGGGAAAGGTGACGTGGTAGTGGAGAAGGACCTGGTAGTTCTTGAAGTCCGGCCTGAGACGGGCCAGCTCGGCCAGCTCGGAGTAGGAAAAATCGAAGAACTCCCGGGTCTTCTTGATCTCCTTGGCCAGGAAATCCGGGTCCAGGTCCTTCTTGGAAAGCCTGTCGATCCTGTTTACGTGGATCTCGCCGGCCGGGCCGGGGCCCATCCTCCTCCCTTTTACGAGGCGCCAGAATCCCTTGGCCCCGGACTTTCTCTTTCCCGTCCAGACCGCCTCGGCGGCGACGATCCTCTCCCAGTCCCCGGAGAGTTTCCCCAGGGAGAAGATGCTCACACCCTTGGCTTTCCGGCTGATCGAATAATACTTGTCGATGGAGACGAGCCTTCCCTCGGGGTCCAGGAAGAAGAGGTTCTGCTTGACCCTTTCGGCCTCGCCCTCGAAGGCGATCTGGTGGAGCCTCTCCTTCAGGGGACGGAGGGAGGGCAAGGTCAACTCCCTGATCCCCACCATGAGGACCGTCGCCAGGCCCGCGCCCAGGAAGATGGGGACCAGGATCCTGTAGACGCTCGTCCCGGTCACGACCATGGGAACGACTTCGTTGTATTTCACCATCCTGGTCACGGTGAACATGGCCGCCGTCACGGTGATGAAGGGCGCGATCTGGAGAAAGACGAAGACCGAGTTGACCAGGTAGTACTCCACCACCACCCGGGGGATGGAAAACTGGGGAAGCTTCTCCGCCGCCTCGGCGAAATCGTCCATGTTCGCGAAGAAATCGAAGATGATCATCAGGCCCACCATGAAGACGAGCCAGACGATCCAGGAGAAGGCGAACTGCCTCCCCACGTACCTGTCCAGGAGGCGGACCTTCATATCCGCATTACCTTTATGTTGAGGACCAGGGCCAGGAGCCCGAGGGCGATCCCCGGGAGCCAGCCCGTGAGCACCGGGTCCCCCCCGGCCACGGCCATGGCTTCACCCAGGTAGGCCAGGGCGTAGTATCCCAGGATGGGGAAGAAGGAAAGCCCGAAGGCCGCCATCCGGCCCCCCCGCCGGAAGAGGATCCCGATGGGCGCGCCGATCAGGGCGAAGAGCAGGGCCGCCAGGCTGTGACACATGCGGAAGTGGATCCTTCGCCTCGCCTTCGAAGGGTTGAAGATCCGCCCCGTTTTCAGCTCCGCCACGAGCTGGGCCGTGGTCATGTCGTGGTAGCGCACCCTTCTTCGCCGGCCCAGGAACAAGGTCCCCACGTCGACCTGAACGTCCAGTTCCTCCGCGTCGGCCTGGAAGACCTGGGACTTCTCGTCGATCTCCAGGCCCCCGCTCTGCCCCCGGAAACCTTTGAAGAAAATGCGGACCTTGCCGGACTTGGGCGGCTCCATCCAGACCTCGTCGGCGTGCCCGCAGATCCCGGACTTTCTCAGGTCCACCCAGACATCCTCGAACCGCCCAGCCTTCTTCCGGCGCCAGAGCATGCGGAACCCGGAGAAACTGATGAGGTTGTTCACCGGGTTGGTCTTGGAGAAGAACTGGGAGGCCACGTCGGCCACCATCCTGTGCTTCCTGTAGTAGACCGTGGGGATCACGTTGTGGAGGAGCCAGCCGTTCAAGGAGGCCAGCATGACCCCCATGAAGACCGCCGGGAGGAGAACCTGGTAGATGTGCACCCCTCCCATGCGGACGGCCAGGATCTCCCGGTCTGCCGCGGCCCGGCCGTAGGTGAGGACCACGGCGATCATCACGGCCACGGGAATCAGGTGGGGCAGGGGGTCCACGGACCAGAGCAACATGGCCTTGACCACCAAAAGGGGGTCCAGGCCGGCGGAATGGTAGGTCCACCGGGCCACGGCCACGAGCAAGGCCACGGCGAAGAGAACCCCGAAGGTAAGCAGGAAATTGGCCGCCAGCTCCTGCAGGTAGTAGCGGTGGAGAATGCGCAAGAACCCCTCCGAAATCGTTGCCGGTCGATTATCCTCGAAGGGGTGGAACCTGCGCGCAAGGGGATTCGATGGCTCCCCCGGCGAACAAGCCCCGGCCCGGCCCTCCTGGAGGCCGCCTCCAAGGCGCCCCTGGGGGCGGCCCTCCTCAAGGAATCTCCCCTCCGGC
>CAYQBW010000067.1:0-9014 GCA_964415725.1 uncultured Planctomycetia bacterium | reverse complement strand
GAGGCGGTTCCAGGAATCCCAGGTGAATTTTGTTTGGTACGTGATGTTCTGGTAGTTGCCGGGGGAGGTTTCCTTCTTCAGGATCTCCTCCAACTGAGTGACGTTCCCCACAGCGTCCCTGGTGAAGTATTTCTGGTTGCCATTCCCCTCCCCCAACAAGTTGTCCACCATCCTCACAAGCCGGCCGAAACCGTCATACCCAAAGCTCCTGGAGCGAAGGTTCTGGTCGGTCACCTTCTTGACCCTCCTCCAGCCGTTGTAGGTAAAGGTCAGGGACTTCTCCAGGGTGGAGCCGGGTACGCTCCGCCACTTCTTGGTCACCCGCCCCATGTGGTCTCTCTGGATGTGAAAGGCGGCCTTCGAGACTCCTCCCACCAGGTATTCCGCCTGGGTGACCCGATTTTCCAGGTCGTAGGTGAAGATCACTTCCTTGTTCCCCGGGAAGAAGGCCTTCCAGAGACGGCCCAGGGAATCCATCTCGTAGGTCCGTTTCAAGTGGGTCCCGTCCTGGTATTCCACAAGGGCCCCATCCTGGCTGTATCCAAAGAGCCTCTCCACCCAGGTGGTCCCCTCCAGCTTCGTCCTCTTCTTGTAGAGATAGTCGTGGTCGTCCACCACGAATTCCGTCACCCTCCCGCCGGGACGCTCTACCTTCTTCAGGCGGTCGTCCTGGTCATAGGTGTATGTGGTCACAAGCCAGTCCGGGTTGGCCGAATCCATTCCCGACCGGTCCACCCGGGCCTTCCAGAGACGGCCGAAGAAATCGTAGACCATCCGCTTCTGGACGACCGACTTGGCATAAGCGACCCCTCCATCGTTGACAGCGTCCCTTTCGATGATGGCCGGAAACCCGAAGATGTTTCTCTTGATCTTGATCTGGGCCGCATAGGTGTTCTGCCCCAAGCCGCTCCTGGTGGTGGGAAGGTCGACCTGGATCAGCCTGCCCGGGGTGTCGTAGGTGAGATGAATCTCCCTGCCCAGCTCGTCCACGAGCTTCGTCACGTTTCCCAGTTCGTCGTGCCAGGCCTGGAGTGTATGGGTCTGGCCCCCGAAGCTCCGGGTCACCTGGATCAAGAGGTTGTAATCAGGGGAAACGGGGTCGTCTCCGTAGTTGTAGGTCACTATACGGTTGCTCGTCCCGCCTCCGTCCACGTCGAAGGCCATCTCCTTGGTCTGGATCACCCGGCCCGTGCCGTCTTCGGTGATCCAGAAGTAGTCCTTGCCGTCCCGGTGGAACTTCCCCTCCAATGTCTTCGCCTGTGCGTCCCAGGTCCAGGATACGGTGATCTCCTCAGCGGCGTTCTGTGTGTCATCTTTGTTGTAAAGGGCGTTTCGCACCGACAAAAGCTTGGATGCCAGCCTGTAATTACTGGCGTCCCAGCTCTCCCATAGCCAGGTCCGGGTCTGGGAGGGGCTGGCGCTCCCGGCAGGAAATACTTGGGTCTGGACAGGTAATCCACGGCCCTCCCCGTCCCATGCCCATGTATACTTGATGCCCGAGGGCAGAGTCATGGAGGTCATAAGCCCGCAGTTGCAACCTGAATCCCAAGTGAAATGCCAGGTGAGCGTCGGGTATTTGTGGAATTCCGTGGGACGGGGATCGGAGGAACTGACCGTCTCGTCCAGCTGGGTCACCTTCCAGACGGTTGGAGAGTTGCTGTTGTTCTTGTCATAGGTATAGACCCGTTTGATCCCCAAAGGATCCGTCCAGGTCATGGTAGGTGGATTGTGGATGTCGTCATAGCTGAAGGTGTGGGTCCTCTTCTCCTGGCCCTCCGGCCAAGAGCCATCCTCCCCGGTCCATAGCGTTTTGACACGCCAATAGGGACTGGTGTCGTATTCGAAGGTCTGCCAGAGCCTCGGCGACCCCAGGGTCTCGTCGTAAACCTGGTAGATCCGGTTGCTCGTCCCCATGTAGTCGAATCGGTGTACGACTCTAAGAGAGCCGTAGTCCTCGGTCAAAAGGTCGTATTGCCCGTCCCGGTTCCCATCCTCCACGATGGGACGAGCAGGACGGCTGACACGGATCAGCCTGAAGGGAAAGACCGTTTCGTATTGAAAGTAAGTAGTGTAACGATCCGGGTTGGAAACGTTCCACTCGGGCGGGAAGGTGAGGGAAATGCTCGTCACTCGAAGAATGGAACCGCTCTTGCTTCCCGTTGCGGGGTCGGTCCAGTTGAAATTGATCTCAACATGCCGGGGCGTATGAATGGTAACGAGGCGGCCGTTTTCATAGGAGTAGATGTATTCCCAGTCGGGGTTGTCGTAGGCCCCACGGTAGACCCTCGCGATCCTGCGGTCGTTGGGATCCCCGTAAAGAGGCTCGTATTCGATCCGCGTCCGGTCGGGGTATTCAAGAAACCAGATCGCCGCCCCGCCGATGTGCTCAAGGATTAGCCGGGTACCTCCCATCCCCTTGAAATAGTAGTTGGTGATAGTCCCGCTCTTTGTGGATTTGCCTGGGTCCTGGACCTCCACGGAGTGGTCGAAGGGATAGGAAATGACCTTTCCATTCCAGGTCACCCGGGTCACGGTCGTGCCCTCGCCGATCTGGCTTTCCTCGGGCACGTCCACAAGGCGGTCGGCCCAGGTGGGCCATACTCCGGGACCGCAGGGATCAATTTCCGAGGGAACCGGGTCCGCTCCCGTCCCCCGCCAGTCGTCCACCATGAAGGAACGGTAGAGGATGCCGATGTCCAAGGGGTGGCTGTTGAGGTAATCCGAAAAGGAATAAACCTGAACCCCATACCACACACCTCCGCCCAAGGCGACAACGCCTGAAAGTCCCACAGTCACCCCTTGGGCCCGGTCTAGAAAAATTGATCCCGTCTCTCCCGGTCGAGGATCCGGCAAGTAGAGAGAGGTGTCCGTAATTCCGGACGTTTCCCCTTCTGCCCCGGTACTCCCCCCAGTAGGACAAAGTGTCCTATTGGGATCCGCCAGCTTGGTGGTCCCGTCACAGATGCCCGAGCCGTTCTGCGCGGAAAGGAGGGGGATGAAACAGGAGAGGAAAAAGAGCCCCAGGAAGGATGAGGCTATCCGATGGATGGATGGATGGATGGATGGATGGATGGATGGATGGATTCAAAAAGCGTGCCATGGGATCCTCCTTTTGGAAAAAACCTTTCCCCGTCTGGTTCCTTCCATCTCCCCCTCCGAGGAGGAATCTGGTCGGGACCATGGCGGACGAATCGAAAAGCCATCGCTTCCAAAGAACTGGATCCCTTTTAACTCCTTCCTAGAATAAAGGCCAACAAAAATTTGCCTCCTTTCCGAATCCTTTCAATCGGTCCAGATAACAAATCCCCATAGGATTTTCGAAATGGTTTGTTAGCTCTTCCTTTATGTCCTTTTTCTTCCATATTCCCCAGAAACCCAATGAGAACCTGGGGGAATCGAGGTTTGGCCCAAAGATCCCCTGCAAAGGACCCTTACAATTCTTCCCCACTACCCGGCCCTCTCCTTCCTGGAGAGGCTCACCAACGAGACGAAACTCCTGGAGGTCGTCCCGGCCCTGGTGGCCCGCCACCTGACCCCCCACCAGCTCTACAAGGAAAAACAGAAGGGCCTGGACATCCGCCCCGCCCTGAGAAGGCTGGCCCTCAAAGTCGACCCCCTCCTCCTGGAACGGGTGGCCCGGGCCGACCACTACGGCAGGCGCACCGACGACGCCCTGGCCGAGGACTTCCCCGCGGGCGACCTCTTTCTCGAAGAGGTCCGCGCCCTGGAGCTGGAAAAGAAGAAACCCGCCCCCATCGTCATGGGCCGCCACCTCCTGGCCGAAGGCGTCCCCCCCGGCCCGGAGATGGGCGCCTGGCTGAAACGCCTCTTCCAGGCCCAGCTCGAAGGCCAGTTCACCACCCTCGAAGAGGGCCTCGCCCTCTTCCGCAAATGGCGGGCCGAATCCTCACCTTGATCCGCCCCGGACCGCCAACCCCGAACTACGCCCCGCGGAAGGCGGCCCCCGGAGGGTCCACCGGAGGGATCCCCGGCCGGAGACCGGGATTCCCGACGTTGGACCGCGATGGGTCCAAACCAAGGCTGACCCGGATCATCCATATGGGCCCGTCGCGAAAGCCCAAAGCTCGCGGCCATAACGCCCCCCTAGGCCAAGGACCGGGGCCCCCCTGGACCTACTCCCCCAGGTCAGGCTCGGGACCCTTCCCTGTCTCCATGGGAGGGCTCTCCTGTCCAACCCAAACCGACGGTTCCATCCAAAATGGAATCAGCCTTGGGCGTTCAAAGGGGTTCAGAACCGCTGGAAGCCTGCATGTGGATTCCGCAGTCAGTGTTTCCAAAAATCACGCCCCCATCCAGGTCGTCCAGTTCGATTCTAATGGAGAAGGGGTTTTCAAGGGAAGCTTGGATCCCATGCTGAACCAGGTCGTCCTTGATTGCCTGGACCAAATCTGCGAGCACCTGGTAATTTTGCGTGGCCCACGTTCCGACCCATTTATTCGTCCCGACCGTAACATTGGCAGGCTGGTCGTCATCATCCAACCCTTGGACGAAACCAATCATGATGACCCTGGCTACCTCTGGGTCGGGGGGGACAACACTTTGAGAAGCCTTCTCGGGATAACTAACTTCGGCATGATCCCCTAATTCATCCGTTCCGTCCTGGATGGTCACCCGAACCACTCCCTTTCCGTCCCCGTCCTTCTCGATGTTGACCACATGGCCGACACGAACTGCGTGGACTTTCCCCTGGAGTTCAGGGTTCTTATTGATCGCTTCGGTGAGCTTTTTCGCTTTGTCTTCGGCGGACGTCCCTTTCTTGATATCGTCGTCCTTGTGCTTGGTCCCCGCTTTTCCCGTTGAAACCGAGACGGAATGCCTTTTGCCATCAGAATCCAGGAACTGGATTGTAATGGCATAATCGCCATCCTTCCTCGCTTTCTTCAGCTGGAGAATCCCAACCCCATTTTCCTTAGGTTTGGGGGCCAATGAAACCGAGGTCTCCGGCCCTGCCGTTTTCGAACCGGAGATCCACCCAGAAAAAACAATGAGCGGGAGAATGGAAAAAGGCAAAAAGAACAACGCATTCTTCATGACAAAACCTCCACTTACGCATCAAATTTCCCAAACCATCCAGTTGTAAAATATTTTTCTGGTCATTTCCTGGAAATTCTTTTCCAAAGTTCCAGCACCAAGGGCCTCTTTTCCCCCTTCATGTGCTCCTCCAGGATCTTCCGTCCTTCCGTTCCCCCAAGCTGCGCCAGGCCCGTCAAGGCGTCGTACCAAAAGAGATCCCATTTGGACCTGAGCCTCTTCCCGGCCGCCGTCAACCCCTCCTCCCCGAGATGTTTGATCGCGGGAAGGAGAGCGAGGCTCTTCCTGAACGGATCCTTGTCCTTCAAAAGTTCCTTGACCTTCTTCCGCGCCAGGTCCCCTTCCCAGCGCAGGAAGGCCTGGACGGCCATGACCTGGACCATGGGCGCGTCGTGGCCGAGCAGGCGGGCCATGAGATCCACCTCCCCAGGTTTTGGATCCTCGGGCACTTTCCCTTGCCAGGCATCCACTACAGCCTCAACAACCTGGAAAGCGTTTCCCTCCTCCACCATCCGTTCCAGGCTCCATCCATCGGCTTTCTTCTTCCGAACCCACCTCACGGCCTGGTCCCGCGCGAGCTTTCTTACCCTGTATTCGGCATACTCGGTGTCGTAGAAATCCGGGTCCAGAAAGTATGCCTTGTAGTAGTATTTCAACGCCTGGTCCGGCTTCTTCCTCGCCCGAAGGAGAAAACGGCCCGTCCACCCTTGGATTGCCGGCTCCTTGGGCTCAAGCTCGGCGGCCTTCGTGTAGAGCTTCTCCGCCCTATCCGGATCCTTCCCCTGGACGGCCATGGCGAGATAGAAATGGACCCAGCCGTTCTTGGGATGTTTTTTCAGGGCTTCATCCAGGAGCTTGACCCTCAAAGGCGAATCCCCGGGCATCTTCTTGGCCCGGTAGATCATGGCGTCCGCTGAATCCTTGTGAGCCGCCATCCATCGTTCTAAAACGGCGTCCCCCTCCTCCTTTCTCCCTTGCCTGGACAGAACCTCCCGGAGAGCCCGCACGTCCCTGAGGCTCTCCTCGGGATCAATTTCAATTTCAATTTCAATAAGCCTTTTCAGCCACGCCTCGGCTTCCTCCCATTCTTTCCGGCTGATATATATATCCGCGATTTTGGAAAGAAGCTTCGGGTCCCTGGGTTTTTTCTTGAGCTTCGCAAAAAGGCGCCTTTCCGCCGCGGGGCTGTTGTCGAAGGGCTCCTCATCGAAAAAGACCTCCCGGTGTGCCCATCGGAAGGCCTTGCGCTTTCGCGAGAAGACCACCCTCCTGGCGTATTCCAGGACCGAGAAGGCCGAGGCCTCCCTTCCATGAGCAACCAGGGCCTTCGCGAACCTCATGTGCGCCCTGGGGTCCATGAATTTTTTCGCGAGCTCCTTTTTGAGAAAAGCCAAGGAAGGTCCAGAAAAAGAAACAACCTCCAGGGGAAAGATCACCAAAACCGAAAACAAGGTTAAGGATCTTTTTCTCGAGTCAAACATGAAAAACCTCTAGGTTTACACACTCTTTTCCAAACCTGGCAATTTCTGAAAGCCATGTGTGGAAGATCAATATTTTTAATACCCAGGAATCAATATGCTTTTTTGCAAGCAGCCCTAGACCTTCAAAACCTTCCAAAAACTTAAAAGAATTTCAAAGTAAGAAAACAAAACGAGATTGCCCAGAAGAATTAAACCTGACAACCGAACCCAAAACTTTTTCTCAAAACACCCAATGGCGATCCCATAAAAGAAATAAGGGAGAAGCAAAAGAAAAGAAAAAAAAGGGTGCCTAAAAAAGAAGCTAAAACTTAGAAGAGAAAAACCCCAATTACTTACAACCCCAACCGCCCAAGGGAAAACCGGGCCCAAGAACAAATAGGCGTAATAATAAGACTCCGATGGTGGGTGCACACCAAAAACAGCCACAAAAACAAAAAGGGCCACAAAGCAAATAACAAGCCCCGAAAAAAACCCTATTACCCCAAAAACCAATTTGTCGAAGATTTTTTGTTTTTTCATATTCACAAAACCCAGATTTCAAAAATATTAATGGCTGCAGGAACCCATCTTATTTATACCAAATTAGTTTTTATTTTTTGCAAACCCTTTCCGCGGCGTGGCCGTTGTCGAAAGGCTCCTCGTTCAGGAAAACCTCCTGGTGGGCCTCCCGAAAAGCCCTCTTCTCCCGTGAAAAGACCACCCTCCTTGCGTATTCCAGGACCGAAAAGGCCGAGGCTTCCCTTCCACGAGCAACCAGGGCTTTCGCGAACCTCATGGGTGCCCTGGGGTCCATGAACTTCCGCGCAAGGTCACGCTTGAGAGTGCCAAACGAAGGTGGTATTCCGCCATAGCCGAAATTAGGGAGAAGGGAAAAAACCAACCATATTGACACTTGAAAATGATTGTTTTTCATTCCGTTTTTTCTCATTGGTCTACGAAAAAAGGGAATTCATTTCCTACAAACCAAGGCTTAAACCAAACCCCAGCCGACAAGAACCAAAGAGACCATAGCCAAGTGTGCGATAATTACTTTTTTTAATGCCATTTTCCTGGATTTCTTTCCGTGATGAATTCCAATATAAACCCCATAGAGGAAGTAGGGTAAAAACAGCATCCCTAGCGCCAAGGCCCTTCCACCGTGGAAATCAAAACCTAAGTTGATCACTTCCTTGTAAAATACAGAAAGAGGACAAAAAGGCGCCATGAAAATTGGAGCCAAATCGCTCCAAAAATATCCAGGAGGATCCATCCCCCAAAAAAAGGCAATTACCAAGAATAAAGCACCGAAGAGCAACAATCCGGCGAAAATCCCCACAAGACCCCAAAGCAGAACATCCAATACGCCAGAAAAGGCCCGTTTCAATCTCCCTCCTAATTGAGTTTAACCTCCATCCAAACAGGCTAGAGTCCACTAGGCCTTGAAAAGGCCCATGTCGAAAAAAATATCATTAAATTATTTTTTTAGGGATCGGCGGGGCTGGGTGCAGCTGGTTCTCGCCCCACCGCCTCCCCTCCCCGCCTCGCCCACCCAAGAGTGGGGCGGGAAGGGAAAGGACCAGTTTTTTTCTTTTTCCTTCTTTTAAAATCTATAATCCCGCAGCCCCTCATAGAAATCTTTGTATGGGCCATAGAACTTGCCACTATCCAGATAACCATTATTTATAAACCATTCCTCCCCATACCAAACGGGGAAGTTAGACACCACACCATCAAACATCCTTTGGAGTTCCCCTTCAACGCCTGGCACGTTTTTCGCGGTATCCGGAGATGGGACAGGACCTACAAAATCACCCCCAATTTGGTTCCTCCAGGCCTCCACCCTTTTATCCTCATCATCTTCATCATTTGTGATTGTCCCGCTTACCCTATTCCACCAATTGTTAAAGTTGATTCCTTTCGGAACACACACCCCTCTACTCTGAGCAAATTGGACCATCAATCGGAAAACAGACCTTGCCATCCTTTCAGTCTTCTCGGGGTCATTCCCTGGGTTGTCTGGATCATCCGCAAGCCCTACTTTTGCCCAAGCACTGTGCCATATATGGCCCCCACCATCACCAAAACCGCTATGGGCATACGTATCCATAAAGGGATGAAGAGTGACACCAAATGCAGCCAGATTTCCATTTCTCGCCTGGAGACCCAGATAACCACCCACTTTTTCATCCCCCTCTCTAACCCCATTTCCATCGTCAGGATCTGGAAAATGGAATTGTTGCCTGGCTAGAACCCCTGCGAAAGAGGAAGTTTTGGGATCATCATCCACATGCTGGTTTAGCCATGCAAGCGAATATGCCAATCCCTGCATATTACACCTTGCCCCGAAGATATACATGGCCATATGGTAGGTCATGTAGAAATGTATGTCAGCCCCATATAGGCCCAATGCATCGATATTCATCGAGGGCGCTGAACCGATGTATGCAAACCCGTTTCCCCAGTTTAGGCCGTCTCCCCAGATTCCGATGGGATCATTGGTCA
>CAYQBW010000066.1:0-9075 GCA_964415725.1 uncultured Planctomycetia bacterium | reverse complement strand
GGATCCAGCAGGAGAGCTACCAGTGGAGGGGCATGGACGCCTCGGCGGCAAAGATCCTGGCCAGCGGTTGGGTCGACCCGGGAGACGGCGGGGACGACACGGGCTCCAGGCGGAGTCTCGGCTACTCCAGGGGCTGGAATTTCCAGTTCACCCCCGACGGGGCGGGAAAACTCGCGGAGATGAAGATCGAGGCGCCGGGGGCGGGATCTTTCCGCGGGCTTGGGATGCTGACGGGCATCGACGTGGACGGGGGGAGCACGCTCCGGCTGATCGGGGCTAAACTCGGGATGGGGCCTCCGGATGGGGGAATGTGTGTGATCCAATGGACACAAGTGGATATAATTGGACCTTGGAGTGGAGGGCCAAATGATATTTTATCACTACGAAAATGAGAGATGGATTTGGGATTTAGGGATCCCCCTTCCGGTAGTTTTTGCCCTCTCTTCAATTTTCGCCTTATTTCTGGGGGGTTGTTCGAAGTGGGTTGGGGGGGGATTGAAATTCCTTGGGGAAAAACCAGTTGGCCGTATTAAAGGTCAATGCGGGGAAAACCTAGGTGGAAAATACGGGCTTAAATTGCGAGATAGGGTTTTCTCTATAGTTAGCGCCGATTTCGATAGAGACGGCCTGGAGGACATGGTGGTAGCGGGCCCTTGGTTTTTAAAATTTTTCCGAAACTTAGGGGGAAAATTCCAGGAAAAGGGGCACTGGGATTGGTCTGTGTGCTGCAATGTCAAATTGAAAGCCGGGGATATAGACGGTGACAGGGACACAGACTTGGTGGTTGGTACATTCCTTGGTTTGGACGAAAAAACGATTCGTCGGCTAGGTTTTCACCCACCAGGGGACCTGGTTTGGTTCAATCCATTGAAAGAAAAAGGTGAAAGTGGGACTTTCTCAGGGTTGATCTATTCCTTAGGTTCCAGCAATTCTTCTACCAAGGACCTCGATCTAGGCGACATAGATGGTGACGGTGACCTTGACTTGGTTGAGCTCAAACGGGGGAAGAAAGGGTATGAAGTTTTAATACTATTTAATAATGGAAAAGGCCATTTCATAAAACATCATTCCATTTTAAACTTGGGGGAAAACCCTGCCAACTGCATCGAATTAGGAGATGCTGACAATGATGGGGATTTAGACCTTTTTTTGGGGGTAGACGGGCCGAATATTCTTTTCCTGAATAATGGGGCCGGAAGGTTCACGTTGGCTGAAAGAAAAAAGTGGCCGTCAGGGGAAGAGAACACATTGTCTCTTGCAACAGGAGATCTCGATGGAGACGGCATGGGGGATATTGTTGAAGGAAACGGCTTTCCGGCCGGGGAAAATCGGATCTACCTTTTTCGGCGAGGACGGCTCCTTCCATTCCCATCGAGGCTAAAAGGTTTGGTTTGGGATGATACAAACTATATTCTTTTAAGAAACATCGATGGGGAAAGTGGCTTGGATATTGTAGTGTTGGACAGTCATGGAGGCAGAAATTTCTTTCCCCCTTCAAGGGTTCTCGTTAACGATGGAAAAGCGTTTTTCCGGAAAAGTATAACAATCCCAATACTTGACAACCCGTATTGTGTTACGGCTATAGATGTGGATAATGATGGGGTGCTGGACCTTGTAATAGGTGGCGAGCGCGGGCTGGAGGTTTGTATCAACAAGAACGGAAAAAGTTTCAAACGGATACGGTGATCGTGTATTGTGGCCGAATTAATTTAGAGTTAAGGTAAACTTGCTCTTTCTGTCTTTCCTTAAAAGCACTTGAAGGAGATCTTCCGGTGGAGATGTATGGGCGGCTCAGGGGGTAAGGTGCTTTCGCGCGGCTTGGGGATTCCCAGCCAAGAGAAAAACGTAGAGTTTCCGCGAAACCTCGACTATTCTACCCAGTTAAACTTCCGGTTCAGCCCCGACGGGGCGGGAAAACTCGCGGAGATGAAGGTCGAGGCGCCGGGGGCAGGATTTTTCAGCGGGCTTGGGATGCTGACGGGCATCGACGTGGACGGGGGGAGCACGCTCCACGAGGAGATCCGAAGGGACTGGCTCGGCAACCTGCCGTCTGCCTTGGCTCCCCGGCAGGCAAAGGTATGATGTAAGCAGACCCGGGTTGGAGACCCTGGCTGTCAGGAAAGATTGATTTTCTTAGAGAGGAGGGAGCTGTGGGCCGAGGAAAAACTTTGGCTATTTTCTGTTTCTTGGTCTTCCAGGCTGTTGGGCAAGGTGCATCCCTCGTCGGTGAAAAGGGGCCCAAGAAGACATTCACGGACAGGATGCTTGCATGTCTTTTCAGGGAAAGAAGGAATATCGTCTTCTCCCCCTTGGCCGCCCGGGTGAATCTTTCCGTTCTTCTGGTGTTTTCCAAGGGAAAGGGGCGGAAAGAAGTGGAAAAGTTGCTCGGCTGGAGCCCAGAAGACGCGTTGAAGAGGATTCCGCCCCTTCTTCAAAGGGTCAGGGCCGCCTTTGACGCGAGTGGGGAAATAAAAAGAATGTTGCGCGTGACAAGGATCAAGAAAGGTTCCTGGAGGTGGAAGGAGTTAATGAAGGTCTATAAACCGGGCTATTCCCTCCATCTTGAGAACAAGGTGGTGTTGCCGGCCTCGGAGTTGAAGGATCGGATCCTTGGCGGAAATTTCACCAGGATGTTTCACGATGTCTGGAAAGGGGAGATAACCGGGGCTGGGCAAAGGGAAAGCAATTTTTTTCCCGGCCCGGGGCTCCGGAAGGGAAGGCCGGGAACCCGCGTGGTAGGATATGAACCGATCCGGGTAAGAGTGGAGACTTTTCTTTCTTTCAGAGCGACGTGGGTGAATCCCTTCAACCCCAGGTATACCAAGGATAGTTTCTTTTGGGTTGTAACAAGGGATGGGGGGGGCAAGAAGAAAGCCGTCAAGGTGATGCAGCTTATGTCGGACAGGGCGAGAGAGAACCCGGAGAAATGGGATGATTCGGAGGGACTTTTCGATTCCCATATGCCCTATACCGAGGACGATCTGGCGAAGGCTCTTTTGATTCCCACGACCATTCCGGATTTGAGGGTCGAAGTGATCCTTCCCAAAAAACGGGAAGGTATTCTTCAAGTCATCGAGGAAATCGAAAGGAAAGGTCTTGCGGGATTTCTCCAAAGATATAAGTTTACGGAACAGAGCGAGAGCCAAGTGGATCTTGTTTTCCCCAAGTTTTCGTTGATGTGGACAAAACGGCTCGATCCTTGTTTGAAGGCGTTGGGGGTCAAGGAAATTTTCAAAAGATCCAACCCTGAGACCCTTGAGCCCATGTTGCCCCATACGGGCGGTTACGTCGAGGAAGTGGAGCACAAGGCAAAAATCGCCGTTGATGAAAAAGGAATTTGTGGAGGCGCTCTTGCCTATTACGAGGAAGCGATTGCTTTGTATGAAAGGAAAAGCTTCCATGTCGACCATTCTTTCCTGATGGTGGTGAGGCTTGAAGGGGTTCGATCCCCCCTCATGGTGGCATTGATCATGGACCCGAAAGAGGGCGCTTAGACAACAAAGGTCCGGGACGGCCAGGTCCTGGGCCTGGAAAGGAGATCGCCGTGAAAAGAGAACGCCATTTGCTTGTGACTGGGGTTTTCTTGAAAGGGAAAAATTGGCTTCCTGCCGTGTTGGCTTTCTTGTTTCTTTTTTCCATCGCGGCCGCCCAGGAGGGGAGACCCGGATCGGGCCGGGTGTTTTTCGAGAAGGGAATCCTGCGGGCGGCTTGGAAGGAGAGGCGGAACGTCCTCTTTTCCCCCTACTTGGTGGAATCCTCCATCGCTGTATTGGGATACGGGCTCGGTGATGGATTTTACGAAAAGTTGGTGGAAGTGTTCGGCGCGCCCTCCGGGAATCGAGGCACCTGCGACGAAGCAGGGCTTCAGGAGATTGCGGGATACAGCTATGGTAGGGGCCATGGACTTTCCATTCGCTGGAAATACATGCTCCCCGGGTCCGCGCGACCGACCCCGGTTTTTAGAAAGATGATCAAGATTCTTAGGATGGAGCAGATTCCCGGGGGTGGGCTCAATGGGGGAGGTGGAAAATATGGCAAATCGGTAACGGTCGTCCAGCCGTCTTTCGTCATCGAGGGCGTCCTCAGGTTTCGCGGGAAATGGGCGTCCCTGTTCCACCGCCGGGAGACAAGAAAGGATGTCTTCTTCTACGATTCGGGCGGTGATGTGGTCCCCCTCCTTGCCGATTTCATGAGGGGAGAGAAAAATTGTTTTTTCGCATATGGGAGGGGTTTCAAGGCGCTCTCACTCGATTTCGAGGGGGGATTCGCGGTTCTCCTTGTTCTCCCTTTTCCAGGGCTCGATTTGTCTTTTGTCCTGGACAACCTCGACCCAATGAATCTTTTCTCGGTGTTTTCCGAGAAAAAGGCGGACAAGTGGAAAATAAATGTTGACATTGAAATTCCAAAAATCCATTTTTCTTCCCATGGGGTCATTCCGGGATGGTTGCGGGAGATTAAAGGCCGGGATTCATTTCGTGCCAGGTTTGCGGATGTGTCCAGAATTCTGGAATTCCCCAAAGGATTTCCAAGGTATGATTGGGAGATCCGGCCCGAGGACGTCTCGGAGATCCGTTGGGACGAAGAAGGTTGTGTCGCTTTTTCCAGGCTCAAATGGGAAGGGAAGATTATAGGAAGCTCGAGGCCTAAGACCTTCCACGCCAACAGGCCGTTTTTGTTCTTCATCATCGACAAGAATAAAGGGAAGGTCCTTCTTTCGGGACTGGCCTGCCGCGTTGGGAAGAAGGATTCAAAGGTCCAGGGAGAAGCGCAAGCACAGTGGAGTCGGGTCGAGAACGACCCCGACGAAGAGTTGATCAAGAAGCTGGTCTCCTTCGAACCCAGGAAAGGATCGGGGGTGAAAAAGGTCGATGGCGGAGAGGGTCGGGCGGGTTCCCCGTTTCTGGTCAGGGAGACCTTCCTTCTTGCAACGGAGGACCTAAGGATTTCCATCCTGGATTGGGTGGAAAAAAACAGGAAAGGGAAGGAACTTCTCCCTTATACGGATACAATATTGTTTGCCCTGACGCACGGCGGGGAAAAGGTGCGAAAGAGAGCCTTGGGGATCCTGGAAAGAAACAAAAAGCTGGGAGATTTTGGGTTTATTCTTCAAAATTTTGGACGCCGCCGCGGGAAAGATTCGCGCCGCCCGGTGGAGAACCCCGGCAAGGGGAGGAAGTGACACGGGCTTTCAGGGGTGTCCCGGCTGTTCCGCCGGCATGGCGATATGAAGAAAGCCGGGGCCGTGGGGGTTTGAAAAGGGCATGGATTTTTCTCCAGGTCGGTCAAGGGCCAGGCAATCCCGCCGTTCCCGGGCAAAGAGGCGCGAAAGGGCAGGTTTCAGCTGGTTCAGGCTTTGCGGGCTCCTCACGGGACTTCTGATAAGTTCCATTATGTTGTGTTGGGGGCCGAGGCCGGGTGGGGGGCGGCGCTCGAGGCTTTTTCGGGCTAGAAGCGCACTCCCATGCCCAGGTGGAAGGCCACGTCGGGAGAAACTTTCTGGATGATGTCTTCTCCCACCGAGCCTTCCAGGAATGCCGACGGGGAAAGAAAAAGGCGGCCCCCCGACCAGACCAGGAGCTGGGGTTTGTTCAGGCGCCGGGCGTTCATGTTGTCCAGGACGCTCTGGTGGTAACGGAACTGGGCGATGGCCGAAAGCCGGCGGGTCAGCGGGATCTCCACGGCCCACCCCGAAGACCAGCGGTTCCCATACCGGACGTGGTGCCTCTTGAATCTCTTCGGCGTGTGAGGGTGGACCAGGGACACTGTTCCCGAGACCTCCATTCCCAGGACCTTCCTGGAGAGAGCGATTCCCACGCCCTCGTCCCAGCCACCGTTTCCCCCTCCTTTCTTGCCGTTCCTCAAGGGCGCCTCCAGGGCCAAGCGGAATGTCATGTCCGGGAAATAAGGGCGGTTCTTCAGGAGCTGGCAGGAAAGGGTCACAGGCAGGTCCTCCAGCAGGACCTCGCCCTTTTTCAGGTCGTAGACCCTGTCTCCGTCCCTGTTTATGTATGCCCTGTAATGATACCTCCCGAGTTCGGAGCGCTCTCCGTTCGGGAACCCCAGGGCCTTGTGGAAATTCTCGATGAAACCGTCCAGGAAACCCGGTGTCGGGCGCAAAAAGGCCGGGGTCGCTTCCAGGTCCAGGCCGTAACCCAGACCTACCCTGAAAGGCGCAGAAACCCGGGTCGTCTCCTGGTCGAACATGAAGTCCTCGTCTCTTCGACCGCCGTGGGAGGTCAGCGCCTGGTTGGCCTCCACCACCTGGATGCGGACTTCCCCTTGCCCGGGCTCCAGGACTCGTCCCCTTCGTTGGCTCAAGTCCAGGACGGTGAGTTCCACGGGATGCTGGGTTCGAACCGGAAAGGGGCCCATGAAGCCCGCCGCCGGTCGGGCGCAAGACCCGGCCAGGAAGAGAAAACCCAGGCGGAGGGCCGACAAGGGGCGGAATGAGGGGGGGTCGAGCGCTTTGGTTGCCAAGGGCCTTTCTCCCTGATTTTTGTGGGTTGTTCCCTAAATCGCCCCTTGCCCGCTCCTTTCGAAGGGGAACATCATTCCAACACGTTGCGGAGGGATCCAGGAAAAGCTAGCCTTTGGCACCCGCTATGGAACCTTCAAAGATGTGCTTCTTCAATCCCGAGCGTCCCTGCGACCTTTCCTGCAGGGCCGCCTTCCAGACCGACGATCCCCTGGATCCCGTCGGATGCGTCCTCGTGTGGCTCGGCCAAGTGATGGGAGAAGCGGCGGAAGCCCTGCGGGACTCCCTGGAGGCCAAATTCCAGGACGAGGGCCCCGAGGGCCCCGGTGACATCGGGATGAACTGAAGGCTCCTTCCCGGTCCCGCCTTTCTACCGGCCCTGCCGGCGGCGTTTCTCCCGGTCCTGGAGTTCCACTTCGGCAAAGCCCCCGGAGTTCTTCCACCTTTTTCCGGGATACCAATCCAGCACGATCAGGTAGATCCTCCTGACAGCAAGGCGTTTCCCGAATTCCAGGCGGGTCTTGTGGATTCCCTGGGGCATCTTGAAGGTGAAACGTTCCCTGCCGATCCTGGCGATCACCAGCTTAGGGGTCTTGAAGGCCTGGCTTTCCAAAGGAAACCAGATCGTGGGCGTGAGAACCAGGCATGTGGCGCGAATCGGCCTTTCCAGGGTGATTTCCAGCCAGGGCCTTTTATCGTCCTCGGAGCAGGCCCATCCCGTGAACCCGATGCCGTCCACCGCCTTGGATGGCGGCCACCCCCCCCTCTGGGAAGAAGCCTTTACGGTTATCCGGTTTCTCCTTCCCGGCCTGAGAAGGAGGTTCCTGCCCAGGTCTTCCATCCAGGATCGCAGTTCGGGCGTGAGAACCCGGTCCACCTTGACCTTGATCTTGTTGGACTTGACCTTGTACCTGCGGAGCCCTTCGTCCACGATCTCCCCGAAGGCCTGGATCTGGAAGACCCCGTTCCGCTTGAACGCCTCCCTGTGGGCGAAGGTCGCTTTCGAAGGCGGAAGAGGGTCTTTTTCGCTGCCCGTGATCCGGGCGATCCTCTTCCCGTTGGCGCGCCATTCGATCCAGGCGATCCTCAGCTTGTCGTCTCCCCACGCGTAGTAATCCTTCAGCCTGTCCGGCCAGGACGAGACCCACATGGTGACCGGGTATTTCCCGTCCACGCGGATCTGGAAATCCCCCCCCTTGCTCTTGACCGCCGCCACCCGGTTGGGGTTGTAGTCCGTCACGGGCGCGGTGGCCCTCCTGAGGAAGAGAAGGGCGAAACATGTGTCCCTTACGGAGCCCGGGTAAACTCCCCAGTATCCGCTCCTGGATTGCTTTTTGACCAGGAATTCCGCCCCTTCCCAGTACCAATCATGCTTTCCGAATTTCTCCACGTGGGCGAAGGCCCCGAGCCGTTCCACCCCGTAGAGGTAATAGTAGAGCCAATAATTGCGTTTTGGAAACTTGGGGGGAATCCAGTTCTCCTTGGGGGTGAAATGCTCGGCGAACCACTTCAGGGCCCTGTTCAGGTGCCCGGCCGCGGCCACGGCTTCCCTCGTCCTCTCGGCGCCCGCCTTTTTCAGAAGCTTGAGAATGAGCCCCGTGCTTCCGCCGCCCGCGGCGGTCATGGATCCCGTCACCGGGCCGTTCTGGAAGGGACGATAACACCATCCGCCGTAAGCCTTCTGGTGTTTCGTGAACCCCTGGGCGGCTTTCTTCAATGCTTTAAGAGGTATTTTGAACCCCGCCTTGGACGCCGCCCAGAGCCCCAGGAGTCCATACTGGCTGTTGGAGAAGTCTTCGGCGCCCCAGGGGTAGGCCCAGAGGCCGTCGGCCCGCTGCCAGGAGAGAAGTTCCCTGGCCATGGAGAAGATCCGGTCCTTGTGCCGCTTGGGGTCCTGGGCCTGGAGGGCCAGCAAGACGCACCCGTAGGTGTAGGTCTTCTTCTCCTGCCTGGAGAGGATGTAGGCCTCCGCCCTCCTCACGGCCTGGTGGTCCGGGGCGAGCCCGCACTTGAGAAGGGTATACATGGCAAGGGCCGTGGAACCGACGGGATAGTTCTCGTACATCTTGAAACTTCCGTCGGGGTACTGGGTCCGCAACAGGTAGTCCACGCCCTTGTCGATGGCCTGGTTGATCTTTTTTTGGGGGATCCTGCCGGCCAGGCAGGGCCCGGCCCCCAGGGAAAGGAGAAGGATTCCTTCGAGGATCGTTTTCTTTCGCATGAGCCCGCGTCCAGGTTTCGGCTGGGGTTCCGTGACCTTCCAGGTTACGCTTCCCCGCCGGGGGAGAGAAGGCCCCGTTCGGGGGAAACCTTGCGCGGGTCCCTGGGAGAGGGGAAAATTTATCCCACAGCGGAAGTCGTCCGGGAACGGCGCGGGAAGGAAGGGAGCCCCGGGGCACGAGGCAGGAAGCATGAACATCGAAAAGGATTCGGGTGGATACAAAGTCCGGTTCCTGGGGGAACTCCGGGGAGGGAAGGGCGCGGCTCCTTCCATCCCCTACGAGGGGGAAGGAACACCGGGCCGGATTTCCGTGGAGTTCCGTTTCTTCAAGAACGGGAACCCCGGGGAGGGGGGCCTCATCCACGCCTGCTGCGCCACC
>CAYQBW010000065.1:0-9103 GCA_964415725.1 uncultured Planctomycetia bacterium | reverse complement strand
CCCCCAAGCCGGCGAAGACATCCAAGGCGCCGGCCAAGGCCCCCAGGAAACCGGCGCCCCGCAAAGTCCCTTCCATGATCCTTCTTGCCGCCGACGTGATGGAAGGCAAGATCCCGGCCTTCGTGGAAGTCTCGGGCCCCACGGGGTTTCTCTACTTCCGGAAGGCCCTGGGCGCCCTCCGCCCTCCCCTGCTCCTTTTCGCCGACAGGCCGAGCCGGGGGGAGCCGCCCCTTTCCATCCTGGCCTCCAAGGTGAAGGCCCTGGGCGCCTCCGTCGTGGTCCCAACCGGCCTGGCCTCCCTTCCCTTCGACCAGGCCCTGGACAACCCGGCCTTGGATTTCGCCAGGGCGGGCGTGGAATACATCCTCCAGCCCGGCGAAGGAAGGGAGGTGGCCGGCTTCAGGCTCCGCCTCATCCGTCTGGCCAAGTATGGATTGAATCCGGCCGACGTCCTGGCGGCGATCACCACCAGGCCCGCCCGGTGGCTCGGCCTGGCCGGCAGGATCGGAACCCTGGAAAAGGGAAAGAACGCCGACCTGGTGATCTTCTCCGGGAAGTTCCTGGACCTGAAGGCGCGGCTTCTGAGAGTCGTCCTCGAGGGAGAGACCGTCTATGAATTCAAGAAATAGATACGCCCTGTTCCTTCTTTCCGCCGCCCTGCTCTTCTCCCTCCCCGCCGGGGCCCAGGGGAGGAGGCGCCGGAGACTCCCTGTCCGGCCCCCAAAGAAGGCCGCCTCCCCTTCGGCGGCCAAAAAGGCCCCCAAGAAGGCCCACGAATACCTGGCCGTGATCGACGCCGTCATCCACACCGGGACGGGCGACGTCCTGCCCCGCTCCACCCTGCTCGTCAAGGACGGCAAGGTGGAGAAGGTCGGGCCCAACGTGGAGATCCCAAAAGGCGCCAAGGTGGTGGACGCAAAGGGCAGGCATATCTGTCCCGGCGTGATCGCCCTGAACCTGGGGAGGCTGGGCGTGGGCTTCCCCCGGGGTTCGGTCCGGGACTACCTCCGCCCCTTCGACATCCGGATCAAGTTCGGCCTGGCCGCCGGGATCACCGCTTCCGCCGGCGGCACCCGGGGCGGGGGCTCGGGGAGGAACTGGGTGATCAAGCTCACCTGGGGCGATCCCGACAAGATGCTCGTCGCCGAAAACACCGTGGTGGGCTTCAACACCGCCGATTTCGCCGGATCCAGGCTCCGCCGGACCAGGAAGCTCCTGGAAGCCTGGCGGTCCTGGCGCGCCTCCTGGCAGGCCTACCTGGAAAGCGTAAAATCGGGAAACAGAAAGGCCGCGCCGCCCAAGCCCTCCAAGCAGATCGAGGGCCTGGCCCGGGTCTTTCGGGGCGAGGCCGTCCTCTGGATCGACCGGGTCACCACCCTGGCCCAGGTGAAGCAGGCCCTCTGGTTCCTGAAGCAGGTGAACCTGCCGGCCGTCCTCTACGGGACCGCCGAGGGCTGGATCCTGGCCCCGGAACTCGGCCGGGCGGGGTGCATGGCCGTGGTCTACCCCCGGTACCTGGTGGAAAGAGACAAGGACCTCCTCCGGAAGAGCGGTTCTGGGATCCGGACCCCCTTCCTCCTCTCCAAGGCCGGCGTGCCCGTGGCCTGCCTCCCCTCGCCCAGGGGTTTCGGCGCAGGCGGCCTCGGCATCGGCGGCATCTTAGGAAGGGACATGAACACCCCCTTCGTGCCCCCCGCCTACGCCGTCCGGGGCGGCATGGCCCCCGAGGAGGCCCTCCAGACCGTCACCCGCAACCCGGCCCGCATGATCGGCCTCGCCTACCGCCTGGGAACCCTCGAGCCCGGCAAAGACGCCGACTTCCTCCTCCTCACCGGCCCGCCCCTCCACTACCGCTCCCTCGTCGACCGAACCTACATCAACGGCCGCCTCTACTACGACCGCACCAAAGAACCCCTCCTCCGCAACGCCCGGAAGTAACCCAACCCCACCCAAACCTGCCCCCAGGCAGCAATGTTGGGAAGCCCCCGCCGGAACGAGGCCGGATCGGAGATCCATACTCGTGACGTCGGTGGGCCCATTCCGAAGCAGCCACCCAATCTCGAACTTGACAAGACTTTTGTCGCGTCTGTCGATCAGTGCCCATTTCAAGTGGTGCGCCAGGCAAAGCCCCGAGACCTGGCAGGTTTTTATCAGAACGGGGGGTAGGGCCCGCACAGCCGTTCCCGGCTGAGTGGTGACCTTGGTTTTTTGTTGGGACTGAAACCGAAAATAATACTTTTCACCACCCCATTGGGCAATTCCAGAAAAATGAATCTGTCAATCTCAACACAATAGCATTATGGCAAATTACAAAGGAACCCTCATATCCATTTCCCGAAGAAGCCATTTTATCGTTTTTTCCACATCTTTGTCATTTTTAACGTATGGTAAAACGCCGACCAGATTCTTCCTAATTCTTTTCCAGTATTTAACCATGCCGGCCCTTGGCAACCACGTTATTACAAAATTGGAGGCTGCGGTGGCTATCTTTTCATCTTTACTCAAAATACACTTTACAATTCTCTTCAAAATTATCTTCTCAAAATTACCTTTCAACCATTGGTCTCTTTTTAGATCAATACACCAATTATTATTTTGGGCAAAAAGGATGGCCACCATCTTGACCGATTTATCTTTGCAATCAAAAGCTCCCTCTAAAACCCTCATGGCATCCTTTAAACCGTCAGGGCCGGATCCCAACACAATATTAAAAAGGATACTAAAAGAAAGTGCCTTTACCCCAAAAGGGATTTTCTTTCCACCACCCACAACTTTGGCCAAAGGAAGGAGGGAAGGAGACCCGATGCTTTTTATTGCATTTATTAACTTGGCCTCCTTTTTCCCATCAATAATTGGGCGGGACTCCAGGATCACCAATTTTTTTACCAAGAAACCAGCCTCAACATCCTTCAACCTTGAAAAATTTTTGCTTCTTAACTCGAAACTTTTGAGGCCATGCGGAAATCCGGCTCCCTTTGAAACCGGCCCTAAATGAAAAATTTCTGCTTGAGCAGACGATATTCCCCCAACGGAATCTTCAATTATTTCTTTCTCTTTCTCTCCTGGTCTGACTTTAGTCTTCAAACATTCCCCTTTTAGAGACAAATTTCCGCAACTCCCACCGGGAAATCGCCTGCCTTTTTCAAGAAACACAGACGGAAATAACAAAAAACAACCCACCGCCAAAAGAATAGAGGTAAGGCAGATTATTCCGAAAACAACTCGGCTCTCTTTTTTAATAATAATCATAACGTTTCCACGGATATCCAGGCCTAAGACCCTTGGGATCGCTGAACCTTTTATATGTTAAGTTCGGCTTGCAGGTACAACCTCCGTTTACGCAATAAAAACGGAAACAAACGGTTAACACCTTGCCTCTGGTTAAATACTTATTCGGTAAATATATATAGAGGAAAGACGTACCTCCCCTTCTCCCCATGTCTGGAATCACCCAATAGTAATTCATGTGGTTTGGATCTCCCGCACCTCGAAGCCCACCTAGAACCCCCCCTGTCCCCATGTCACCAAAATGGATGTCTGTAATAGGGCACCTTGGCCCCTCCCCCTCCCCTGACTTTTGTTCCTTTCCTGGGTCCCCAGGGGGTGTAAAAGAGGCAGAAGCAGGAGGATCTCCATTAAGAACCAAATAAAACGTATTAAAGCCCCTTCCACTATTTACAGGGGGCACAATAGTATAACATGCTGAACAAGGCCCAAGGTCCACCAAATACAAACCCTCAGGAAGGTTTTCTGATCCTTTATAAATTTTAGTTAACCACCTAAAATTCAAAATTCTAGGGTCTATGTCATCCTCTTTTTCGCCATTTGCATTGAGAATCATTGAAATCACCGGGTCGCCACACAATCCACCGGTTTTATTTATTTTCTCCGGTTCAACTTCTGGAATCACTGTGGCAGAAGAAATGGCCCAAGGAGACAGAGACCCCGACAAGCCCCCTTGAAGTTCTCCATTGTTATTATAGAGTTTCCCCGCTCCGTAATATTTATACTCGCGAGATTCTTCGAATTCCCCCTGGGGATCGCGGAGCTGGATGACGGAATTGTTGTGGTCCTGGAGGAAGTAGTGGGTTGCGGCGATGGGGTTGCCTGGGTCGTTGCTCCAGTCGGCCTGGAAGAGGTGCTCCCCGACCATGGGGCCTTCGCCGTAGGTCTTGTTGGGGCTCAGGTCCCCGTTGTAGGACTCGGCCATCCGGCCCTGGTCGTAGGACCACCAGGTGTTGGAGGCCTCCACCCCGAACTCGGGGACTTCGTAGGTGAGCCGGTGGATCCTTTGGCTCGAGGGCGTGTAGGCATACTGGCTGATGAGCACCCCTTCGTCGCTGGAGGTGGTCTGGGTGGAGGAAACCGTCGAGAGGGTCCTCGGGACGCCTGTCTTCAGGAACTTGGCGTGGGCGTACCGGCCGTGCATCCTGGCGATCAGGGCCCGGTATTCCTTAAGGGTGAGCTGCACCTTTCCTTTGCGGGCGTAGAGGACCTTGGAGATCTTCTTCGAGAGGGCCAGGCCGCTCTCCTTCCAGGAGGACGTGTCCAGGGTCGTCCCCTCGGCCACCAGGCCGTAGATCCCGCAAAGGCGGTTCAAGTAGTCGTATTCGTAGATGTATTTACTGTCGGAGACAAGGTTTCCGTTTCCGTCGTAGGTATAGGGATTGTCCCTCCCATAGACCGGGTGGTTCCCTACGTTGGTGTAGCGGTCGGTCTGG
The DNA here is from genome assembly GCA_964415725.1 of uncultured Planctomycetia bacterium. GTDB lineage: Bacteria > Planctomycetota > UBA1135 > UBA1135 > JALUZX01 > JALUZX01. The sequence goes on along the minus strand of CAYQBW010000065.1, from coordinate 4,382 downwards.
GTGTTGTCGAAGTCCGGATCCACCACATAATCCCAGTTCTCCCCGTTCTTCTCCTTCTCCCACTCCCAGTTCCCCACCAGGTCCAGGGACCACCAGTCGTATTGGAGGTAGTCGGCGGCTTCGAAATCACCGTCGTCATACTTTCCCGGGGACACCCCGTACTTGACCTTCACCAGCCTCCCGAAACCGTCCCGGAGATACCAGTCCCACCGGTCCCCCCAGCCTGGGTTCAGCGCGTGTTCGTAGCGGATCCCTTTCAGGTCCCCGTTCCTCTGCCAATCCAGGTCCTCCCAGTAGATGGTCGAGGAGGATGCAGAGTCGTCCACCTGGATGCGGGTCAGGTTGCCGGGATCGTCCCGGGTCCAGGTCGTGGTGAAGGTCGTCGAGCCCGTCTGCACATCCCTCTTCCAGGGCCGGGCCCCTTCATACCACCAGGATCCCAGGGGACGGAAACTTGACTGCCCCGGCTCCTTGACGCTCATTCCGGAGAGGTACCCACGTCCCTCAGGTGTGAAGGTGAACTCGAAATGCTGGGCAGTCCCCTGGGCCAGGTAGTTGTCCGGGAAGACCACCTTGCGCCTGAAGCTCGGGTCCTTGCCGGAGGCCATGTCGTAGGAAGATACGAAAGTCTTCTTGTGGTCCGGCGCGTAGCCCGTCTCCGCCTGGGGATATTCGTAAGTCTCCTTGGTGATCCGGCCCAGGCCGTCATACTGGAGGGAACGGCTCACGATCTTTACCCCCACTCCCCCGCCGACCTCGTCGCCCCAGGTCTCCTCCTTGGTCAGCCGGCCCAGGCCGTCCCAGGCCCACTTCTCCTCCAGGGTCATCAGCGAGATCCCGTTGGCCGGACCGTCCAGGTAGCGCCGGGTCCTCATCCTCGTGGCCGGGTCGTATTCGATCTTCACCGTGTTGTTGTTCCCGTCCCTCCACTGGGTGAGACGGTCGTCGGTGGCATAGGTGTAGACCCATTCATATTCAACCCCTTCCGAGGTATACCCTGGGATCCTTCTTGTGACCACCCGGCCCCCCTGGTCACGGATGGTCACGGTCTGCTTCAGGACCGGACTTGTTTGGGTGAAATAAGGATCCCTTTGGGTCACCGTCCTGGAGTCATCGTCGTAGAGGGTCTCCCATGTCCGGTCCGACGTTCCGTCGTCGGGCTTCTCCGTCCGCTTCCGGAGGCGGCCCAGGGCGTCGAAGGCAAGGATTACTTCCCTCCGAGAGGGAGCGCTCGGGTCCTTCCACTCCCCCACCCAGGTCCGGTTCCCAAGGGAATCGTAGGAAAACTCCCTTACCGACCAGTCCTGCCAATTCTGGCCGCTCTTTTCCTGCCTGACTTCTCTCTTGGTCCTGCCCAGGCCGTCGTAAGAATAGGAAGTCCTCCTCTCCTTGGTTTGCGTGGTCTGGCCTCCGAGGAGCACCAGGTGGGCCAGGCGGGCCGAGACCTGCCCCTCCGGGTTGTATTCGGTCACCCAGTAGTTCCGCTCCGAGTCCTGGGTGCCCTGGGAATCTTTCCGTTTCACCTCCCGGCCCAGGCCGTCCACTTCGTAGTAGTTGCCCCGCTTACTCCCGTCGGGAAGCAGATCGAGGACGCTGGAAATGTAGGTGGATTCCCCGTTGTACGTCGTCTCCCGGACGGCCTGTTCATTGTTCCCGGTGTTCCCGGATTCCACGTTGTGGCGGACGACCTGGGTCCGGCGGAAGTAGCCGTCGTATTGATAGGTGACCTTGCTGAGAAGGGCCCCGCTCTCGCTCTCCTTGAAGGTCTCCTCCGCGACCTGGTCCGCGCCGTTCCCGCTGGAGCCGTAGGCCCAGGTCCTGACCCTTCCGTCGGCCGTGAGGCTCCCGTCCTTCATGCAACCTGTGAATTTCTCCTTGGTCCTCCTGGAGAAACCGTCGTATTCATACTCCCTCACCAGGCCCACCTGGCCCGATCCGCTTCCCGGGTAGACCTTCTTCACCTGCCCGTCCTCGGTGTAATCCCACTTGCGCACCCGCCACTGGGTGTCATTGAGCATGGTCTTCCTCTGGTAAAGCATGTTCTGGTCGTCCCAGAGGTATTCCTCCTCCTGGCCGCCGGGGCTTTTCTCCACCTTGGTCAGCCTGTGGAGGTTGTCGTAGGTGCGGGTGGTGGTGATCACGTTGGTCGAGCTATAGGTTTCGAAGAGGTCCCCCTTCTGGGTCCTCTCGATCCAGAGGTCCCCCAGCAGGGTGTAGACCCGCTCCTCCAGGAGCTGCTTGCCCTCGCCGTCGGCCATGGCATAGGCCGAGCCGTCCCGCTTTTTCAAAAGCTTCCAGGTGCGGACCACCTTGCCGTCGAAGTTTCTCTCCAGCCAGGTCGTGGGCGTGTAGGGCGGATCGTTGGGATCGGCTGGGAGTAAGGTGACCTTCACAGGGTTTCCGTTGGCGTCCCGCTCGTAGTCGATCTCTTCCCCGGAGGGGGGATGCTCGCAATTCATCCAGCCCAGGCCTTCGTACCCGTAGGTCGTGGCCAGGGTCAGGGAAGAATTCTGGTCGGCCTGCTCGATCTGGGCCGGGAGGCCGTAGCCCGCCCCCGAGGTGGTGGAGTAGGTGATCCTGGTCCCGTTTCTCGTGGCCTGGGTTGCGCCGCTTGGGGTGAACTCGGGCCCCATGATTTCCACGACCCGCCTATAGGCGTCTTCCTTTCCCGTGGCCAGGATCTTTCCGGCGCTCTTGCCGGCGGCCCCGAAGGTCAGGTCGCACTTGGCGTTTCCCCCCGACAGGCTGTTGGCGAAGGTGGTGACCACACTGAAGGGGTCCTCCACCGACTTGAGCCTCGAGGCGATCCTGGAGTCGGTGTTCCAAGGCTCGTAGGTGTATTTCCAGGTCCGGCTCTCCGGTCCTCCATAGGCCTTGACTTCCACCTGGGTCACCAGGCCACGGCCCTCGCTGTCGTAGCTCCAGGTCCAGGTCATCCGGGGGGTCTGGGTGTCCTTTTCGTCGTGGGGAAGGCTCAGGCTCTTGAGCCTCCCGCAAGCGCACTGGGTATCCCAGGTCAGGGTCCAAAGCAGGTAATCGTGATCCCCTTCCCCCTGGCGCGGATCCCCGCTGCTCCGGGTGATCCTCTTGACCTCCTTGACCACCCACTTGGTGGGGGAAGAGCTTCCATCCAGGCTCAGGGGCGTGAACTCCGTCTGGATGTGTTCCGGGTCCTCCCAGGTCACCAGGGAGGGCGGGGCCCCCGAGCCGTAAGAGAAGGTATGCTGCCTGTTGGAATCCCCTCCTTCTCTCTCCCAGACCACCCGCCAGGTGAGGGTGGTATCGTAGTGGATCGTCAGAATGGTCCAGGTAGTGTCGTTGGCCCGCCTCCCGATTCCCGTGAGCCGGCTCCCGGTCCAGGCGAAGGTGACCTCAGGGGAGACCCCGCCCGTGTCGAATTCATCGCCCGCACCGTAGGTCCCGTCTTTATCCACGTCTTCGAAGAAATGCCGGGCCGGGCGGGCCAGGGAGGTAAGGTACCCGGAGTCATCGTAGGAAAACGTCACCGTCCGGGAAGTGGTCCCTCTCTTCGCCTCGATGCTCTCCACCCGCCAGTGGTTGGTCCCCTTCTGGGTCCAGTGGAAAAGAAAATCCACCCCCCTCGTGGCTTGGATCCTGATCAAGCCCTTGGGGCCCGTGCTGTTGGGACCTACCTGGTCATACACGTATTCCACCACCAAGGGCGAGCCGGTATAGTCGGGGACGGCTACGGGATCGCTTGTAGGGACCCAGAAGATCCTCTTGATGTAAAGTTCTCCCGTTCCGTAAACGTCGGCGTATTCCACGTAGGTCCTGTCGGGAAGCTCCCGGTACCAAGTCCCATTCTGGCAGACCAGCCGGTCCCCCCTCCCCGAGGCCTTGTAGAGATAGGTGGAGCCTTGCTGGGTGTCGTAATCGTAGGTGAAGACTTGGCCCAGGTAGTCCACCCGGGTCACCTTTGCGGGCGCCACGAAGGCCGTGGTTTTTTGGGGCGGCACCTCCAGCTTGTCTCCCCAGAAGGGCCGGAATCCCGGGCCGAAGGGCTTCTTGTCGGCGCCGTTGTCCTCGGTGCGGACCGCGTCCGGGTCGCCGGGGTAGCTCCGGTAGAAGAGGGAGAAATCGGCCAGAAAACCGGGGGCCAACCCGGAGATCTTGAAAAGGGGAATGGAGAAGCGAAGCTCCCCGCTCGCCTCGTGGACCGTGCCGGCCCCGGCGAAGATGCGGCCCAGGAACCCCAGGGAGGTGAGCCCCGGGGCTCCTCCGAAATCGGGGGCTCTCTGGTAGACGGCCGAGGGCAAGTTCAGTCCCTCCGTCGGGGAAAGGGCGTGGATGGTCTGGGTCCCGCCGCAGGAGGCCTCCCCGATCCCGGCACAGTCCCCCGCCACGTAGACTTCGGGGACGGT
>CAYQBW010000064.1:0-9249 GCA_964415725.1 uncultured Planctomycetia bacterium | reverse complement strand
GGTCCTGGAAGGGGCGATCCTGAAGAGGCTGGCCATGGACCGGCACGACGGGGTGGCGGTGATCGCCGAGGGGATCCTGGAGCGCCTCAAGCCCGAGGAGATCCACGCCCTGCGCGAGGCAGCCCGGGACGAGCACGGAAACATCCGGCTCTCCGAAATCGATCTCGCCAGCGCCCTTAAGAAAAAGGTCACCCAGTCCCTCAAGGACTTGGGCCTGGAGATCCGGATCATCAGCAACAACATCGGCTACGAGCTCAGGTGCGCCCCGCCGATTCCCTTCGATTGCGAATACACCAGGAACCTGGGCTACGGGGTGGTCAAGTTCCTCCTGGCGGGGGGGACGGGCGCCATGGTCACCTTGCAGGGAGGGCGGATCGTTCCCCTCTATTTCGAAGACATCCTGGACCCCCGGACGGGAAAGACCCGGATCCGCCTGGTGGAAACCGGGACCGAGACCTACGAAGTGGCCCGGAAATACATGATCCGCCTGGAGCGGGCCGACCTGGAGGACAAGGAATTCCTCCAGAAGATGGCCTCCTTGACCAACCTCTCCCCGGAGAAGTTCAAGGAGCGCTACCTGCCCGTGGTGGAACTGGGGCGCTGAGGAGGGGCGAGCCCCGAGGCCCGCACCCTCCTACTCCTATCATTATTTCTTCTTCTTCTTGTGCCTTCCGAAGAGGCTCTTCAGGCCTTTTTCCAGGGTCTTTTCCAGGGTCTTTTCGGCCTTCTTCTGGAGGGCTTCCTGCCCGGCGCCGAGGAGGCTCTTGAGGTCCAGGACCTTGAACTCCGGCTTGGGGGCGAAAATGGTTCCCTTCAGCCTCAAGGGCAGGGTGTTCCCCCCGAGCAGGGCCATGAGTTTCTTGCCCTTCTTGTTCTTCTTCAAAAGGTCGCCGAAGTCGAATGAGTAGTCCATGTTCCCGGCGAGATCGGTAAAACCGCTCACCCGGATCTTTGATCCCCCATGGGGGATGTCGATCTCCTTCTGGAGGATCCTTCCGCCGTCCAGGCGGAAACGGGTGGATAGTCCCTTGAAGGAATACCCGTTCTTCCCGCGGAAGGCCGCCAGGACCTGCTTGAGGGCGGGGGAACCCTGGAAGGTGAGGCCCTGGAGGGCAAGCTCCCCGCTCCCTTTCGCGGTCTCCAGGATCCGCCGGATCGAAAGCCCCCGGGACAGTGGGATTCCCCCCGAAAGGGAGAAGTCGATCCTGGCCTTCCCGGAGAGGAGCGCGTCCTTGGGGCTCACCGCGAAGGGGAGGACGTAGGCCAGCACCGGGGCGAGGGAGGCGTTCACCGCGACGCCGTCCAGGTGGATTTCCGCCTTCATGGGAATGGTCTTCTTTCCCAGGGAGAGGGAGAGGAGGGCCTTGGCGGGGCCGCCGTTCACCACGGCCTTGTCCAGCCGGGCCTGGAGGTTCCCCTTGTCCAGGGAGAGCCTGGCCAGAACGTCCCGGACCAGGTTCTCCCCGGCGGCCAGGCCCTTGCCCCGGAGGGTCAGGAGAAGCTGGATTCCCCCCAGCCCCTTTGCCGGGTCGGCCTTTCCCTCTCCTTCCAGGTGGAAGGGGCCGGCCTGGATCTCCTTGGATGCGTAAGAGATCCCGTCGCCTTTCAGGCGGAAGGCCGTCCTGGAAGGGCTCCCCTCGGGGAGGGCGGCCTCGATGGAGATCTTCCCGGCCGCTTCGGCCCCGGGAGGGAGGAGGCCCGGGACCCTTGGGAGCTTGCCCAGGTCCAGGGTGAGGAGGGTTCCCACGGCCTTTTCCCCGGGAAGAAGCCCGGCGGCTCTTTCCGGGGCCAGCCCCTGGATCTTCAAGGGGCCCGCGTCGGCGCGGAACCCGGAGAAGTCCACCTCCCCCTTTTTCAGGTCCACCGAGACGTCCGGGCGGAAGGTCCAGAGTTTCTGGCGGAAGGTTTTTCCTCCCAGGGCGGCCAGCCTGGCGGCCAGGTCCCGGAGTTCGATCTTTCCCCTGGTCTCGACCCGGTCCTCCTGGAGCTTGATCTCCAGGTCGATCCCCAGGTTCCCCTCGAGGCCGGAGACTTCCTTGTTCACCGGGAGGAGGGCCCGCCAGGTTTCCAGGGCCATCTTGCCTCCCCGGATCCGGACGGTCCCCTTGCGTTGGACCGGGTCCAGTGCCCCCTGGATCTCCACTTCCCCCGCCTTGTTCCCTTCCGCCGTAAAGAGTTTGGCCTTTCCCCGGATGTCGAAAGGCGCGCCCGGGCTTTCGTTGCCCACGGTGAGATTCAAGGCGATCTTTCCGGAAAGCCCCCCGGAGAGGTCCTTGACCTCCACCGCGGCGTCTTCCAGTTTGAACCAGGCCTGGAGGGCGGACAGGGGGTTTTCCTCCGTCCCGGATTGCGCTGGCTTGGAGGACTTCCCGGGCTTTTCCTGCGCCCCCCGCGAACTCCTGCCTCCCCCCGGGGCGGGCTTGAGCAGGTGGAGCAGGTTCAGGGCGCCTTCCTTGTTCCGGACCAGGGCCACCCGGAGGCCTTTCACCTGGACGCCCACCTTGTAGACCCCGGAGATCAACTTGCCCAGGCCCACGTCCAGGAGGGCTTGCCGGACCTGGACGGCCGGGCCCGCTCCGAACCCTTCGGGCTGGTCGATCCGGAGGTTCTTCACCCCGAATCCGCCGGTCCAGTTCATGGAGACGCTGTCCACGGAAAAGGGCGCCGCCAGCCGTTCGGAAGCCTGGCTCTCCAGGGCGGCCTTCCCCGCGAAGGCCGAGACCAGGAAGGGCAGGATGCCCACCAGGACGAGAACGAGAATCACCGCCAGCAGGGCCGTCCGGAAGATCCAGCGCAGGATTTTCCGGAAGAGACCCTTGGGCGCGGGTCCGCCGGAAGGGCTGTTCGCTTGGGAATCCATGTTTTTTCTCCCGCCTGGGCTTTCAGCCCAGGAATCTCTCCGCTTCGATGGCCGCCATGCAACCCGAACCCGCCGCCGTCACGGCCTGCCTGTAGACCGGGTCCTGGACGTCGCCGCAGGCGAAGACCCCCTCCACGGACGTCCGGGCCGTCCCGGGGACGGTCCGTATATAGCCTTTTTCGTCCAGTTCGATCTGGCCTTCCAGGAAGGCCGTGTTCGGAACGTGCCCCAGGGCCATGAAGAGACCGTCCGTCTCGGTTTCCCAGACCTCGCCGGTCTTCACGTTGCGGAGTCTGAGGCCTGTGAGCCGGTCTTCGCCCAGGGCCTCCTCCACCACGGTGTTCCAGAGAATTTCGATCTTGGGATTTTCGAAGACTTTCTTCTGCATCGCCTTGGAGGCCCGGAGCTGGTCCCTCCTGTGGATGATGCGGACCCGTTTTCCGAAGCGGGAGAGGAAGAGGGCCTCCTCCATGGCGGAGTCCCCTCCGCCCACGACGCAGATGTCCTTGTCCTTGAAGAAGAAACCGTCGCAGGTGGCGCAGGCCGAGATCCCCTTGTTCCTCAACCTCTCCACCGAGGGAAGGTCGAGCCACCGGGCCGAGGCACCCGTGGCGACGATCAGGGCCTGCGCCCGGTAGTCGGGCTCCTCGTTTTCGGAGGTCCAAACCGAGAAGGGCCTGCTCGAGAGATCCACCTTCTTGGCCTCGGCCACCTTGTGGACCGCGCCGAACCGGGCGGACTGGCGGTTGAGCTTCTCCATGAGCTCCGGGCCCTGGACCCCCTCGGGAAAGCCCGGGAAGTTCTCCACTTCCGTGGTGATGGTGAGCTGGCCTCCCGCCTGGAGGCCCGTTAGCACGACGGGTTCCAGTTCGGCCCGCGCCGTGTAGAGGGCCGCCGTCTCTCCCGCGGGACCGGATCCCAGGATCAGGACCTTGACTTGTTCAGGCATACGTTCTCCTCCTGGAAGAAAAAATTATTGTCAGGGGCCGGCAGGCCCGGAATCGGGGGATTATTCCTCGAATGGTCGTTACGAGCCGGTCCGGAGGATTGTGGGCCGAAAGGAGAGGGGGGGCAAGATCCTCATGCCTCCGCCAGGGATTCCCCTTCCAGGAGCCTGTAGGCGCGCCCGCAGGCGGGGCAGACGGGTTCGGGGCCGGAGGGAAGCCGCTTTCCGCACCGGCAGACCCAGCCGGCCCGCGCGGCGGGGTTGCCCAGGACCAGGGCGAAGTCGGGCACGTCCTTGGTGACCACGGCTCCCATGCCGGCCATGGCCCACCGCCCGATGGTCACGCCCGGTCCGATCACGGCGCCGGAGCCCAGGGTGGCGCCCTCCTTCACAAGGGTGTTTTCGGTTTCCTCGTTGGGCCCGGAAGGACGGAGAGCGGTAAGGTCCGGGTCCGTGGCCCTTGGGAACCGGTCGTTGGTGAAGATCGTCCCCGCGGCGATCATGACCCCCCGCTCGATGACGACGCCCGTGCAGATGTATACGTGTGAATTGATCTTCACCAGGTCTCCCACGACCACGTCGTAGGCGATGTAGGTCTTCTCCCCGATGATGCAGGACCGCCCGATCCTGGCTCCCCGGCGGATGTGCGCCCCGTCCCAGACGGCCGTTCCCTCCCCGATGAGGACGCCCTCTTCGACGATGGCCGCCGGATGGATCCGCGGCGGTCCCGCGGGAGGGATCAAGGCAGGTCCTCCGTCTTTCCCGTTTCCAGGGAGCGGACCGCGGCGGCCGAGGCCCGGGTCGCGGCAAGGACGTCCTCTTCGGTCATGGGGAAAGGTTCCTCCTCCCGGACGGCCCGGGCGAAAGCTCCGGCCATGGCCGCCAGGGCCCGGTCCCTCTGGAATCCCTCGCCGAAGACCACCCAGTCCGGGGCGTCCTTGACGTGGTACTTGGATTCGGCCCAGCCCAGCAGGAGGCTTCCCTCGGAGGCTTCCACCTGGCAATACCAGGGATGGGTGGAAGAGAGGGACCAGCTCAGGAAGGCGGCCGTGGACCTTCCTTCTTCCTGGCGGAAGTGAACCCAGGCCGAATCCTCCACGGGGATTTCCTGCACCCGGGGCAGGGGGTAGGCCCAGGCCCCGCGGATTTCTCCCAGGAGGAGGCGGGCGATCTCCGCCGCGTGGGGGGCGTTGTCCGCCGTCACGCCTCCCCCCGAGAGGGCGGGATCGGCCCTCCACGTTCCTTCCACGGGGAAATATCCGGAAAAATAGATGAGCCCCGCCACGGGGTTTCCCAGGGCGCCCGAGGCCAGGATTTCCCGGGCCCGCTTCATGTCCGGGCTGAAACGATACTTGGAGGCCATGAAAAGAGGGATCCCCGACTCGCGGGAGGCCCGGAGCATCTCCTCCGCCTCTTCCTGCCGGGGGGCCAGGGGCTTCTCGCAGAGCACGGGCACGCCCGCCTCCAGGAGGCGCCGGGCCAGGGGAAGGTGGACGTGGGGAGGGGCGGCGATCACGGCTCCCGCAGGGTCGCATTCCTCCAGGGCCCGGTCCAGGTCGGGGAAGACCTGCCCCTCTTTGAGGGCCAGGGCCGCCGGGCCCGCCGCCGGGTCCGGGTCGCAAGCGGCCGAAAAAAAGGCACCTTCCGCCTCGGGGAGCCCGGTGGAGAGGGCCTGGAGCCATGCCCGGCCCATCCTTCCCGCCCCGACCAGAAGCAAGGGGAACTGGGTGTCCTTCGGTTCCATGGGCTTCCCGTCACTCCTTCCCGGAGGCCGTAAGGGTTTCCACGGCCTCCCTCACCAGGGCGGCCATGTCTTCCACGTCCCGGGTGGTATACCTTTCGTTCCAGGGGAGGACCAGGGCCCTCCTCAGCCCTTCGTAGGTTCCCGGGAAATTTTTTGGATCCTCGGGGGGAGGTTCCGGGCCGGGCCGGGCTCCCTTCCAGGGCCACCGGCTCCTTCCCAGGGTCCGCCTCTCCCGGAATACCCTCAGTTCGAAGGCGGGCCTTCCCACGTAGTGGGGCGCCGCGGGAAGGCCGTTTTCCTCGAGGATCTTTCCCAGGGCCCCGGCGCCCCCCGGCACGACCTGGGGATCCACCCTGAGGGTATACCTCCAGTAGGAATGCTCTCCCTCCGCCGGACGCGCTGGGGGGGCCACGCCGGGAACGCCCTGGAGAAGCTCGTCCATCAGGCGGGCCCGTTCCCTCCTCAGGCGGACGACTTCCTCCAGCTTGGAGAGCTGGCCCAAAAGGACCGCGCCCTGCAATTCGGTCATCCGGAAATTCATGGCCAGGAACTCGTGGTCCGGCGAGGGCTCCCCGTAGGGCCAGCCCTTGTTGGCGAAGAGCCGGGCCCTGCGGGCCAGGAGGGGGTCGGAGGTGAGGACGATCCCGCCTTCCCCGGAGGTGATGTGCTTTCCCTGCTGGAAACTGTAGGCGGCGAGTTTCCCGAAGGTCCCCACCAGGCGGCCCTTCCAGGAGGCCAGGGGAGCCTGGGCGCAGTCCTCCACCACCGGGATGGATCCCGCCGCCTCCAGGATCTCGTCCATGGGGCATGGATGTCCGAAGAGGTGGGTCACCACCACGGCCCGCGTCCTGGGGGTGATCCGGGCCTTCAGGGCGGGGCCCGTCATCTCCAGGGTGTCCGGGTCGAGGTCGCAGAAGACCGGGAGGGCCCCCTGCCAGAGGATGGGCGCCAGGGCCCCCATGTCGGTGACGGGCGAGGTGACCACTTCGTCGCCGGGTTCCAGGTCCAAGGCGGCCAAGGCTGTGTGGACGGCGGCGCTTCCCGAGGAGAGGGCCACGGCGTGGGGGAGGCCCTGGAGGCGGGCGAACTCCTCTTCGAAACGGGGCACCATGACGCCTCCCGTGGCGTTGAGCTTGCCCGAACGGATCACCTCCTCCAGGAGAGCCAGCTCTTCCTCGCCCAGGGTTCTTCCCCGGGCTTCCCGGTCGGAGGGAAGGTTCAGTGGTCGGCGCATGGAGTCTCGCTTTTTCCTTGGTTCCGCCCCGCCGGGGCCAGCTTTCCCAGAAGGAGGGCCCCCAGCAGTTCCAGGTGGCCCCCCGCCGCCTGGAGGACCCGCATCTTGGAGGAGCCCGCCTTCCGCGAGTGGAGAACGGCCGGGACTTCCAGGACCTTTCCTCCGAGCAGGAGAAAGCGCAAGAGGCTCTCCGTCACGCCGGGAAAACCGGGCCGGACGGGAAGGGCCCTGAGAAGGAGATCCCGCCTGTGGACCCGGAAGAGCCCGGTGTAGGTATAGAGCCGGCCCGGGCCGAGAAGGCGGTAGATCTTCGAGATCGCCCGGCTGGGAAAGGTTCGGCTCCAGGGAACGCCCTGGGAGCCTCCTTCGGGATGCCAAGGGGAGGCAAGGACGGCGTCGGCTTCCCTTTCCAGGAGGAGCTCCGCCATCCCGGGAAGAAGGCCGGGGTCGTAGGAGGCGTCGGCGTCGAACCAGGCCACCAGGTCCCCCGAGGCGGCCCGGCTCCCCGTGCGCAAGGCCGCTCCCAGGCCCATGGGCTCCGGATGCACCAGGACGCGGGCCGAGGGGAAGAGCTTCCGCGCCGCTTCCCGGGTCCCGTCCCGGCTTCCGTCGTCCACGAAGAGGAGCTCCAGACGGGGAATCTCCCTCCAGGGCCGGAGGGCCCGGGCCAGTCCGGGAAGGGCGGCTTCCTCGTCCCTGCAGGGGATGACCACCGAAAGAGAAAGGGAGGGAGAGGGGCCGTTCATGTCTTCATCCTCCCGGAGCTCCCGGCGCCGGGGAAAGGGAAAAGCCCGGGCCCCCCGGCGGAAGTCCCAAGAAGAGGCTTGAGCGGGAGGGGGCCATCCTCCGAAATGAGACACATGCCGGCGAAGGAGGAGGAGAAGAGGAGACCTGGAAGGGAAATCCTGCCATGATTCGGTTTACGAAAGTCGTCTCGGCCTGCCTGCTCGGGGCTTTTCTTCTTTCCAGCTGCGCCTCTCCCAGGACGGACCCCAAGATCCTGGTGGGCCAGTGGATGAGCTACATGCGCAATCGTTATACCATTCAACCGGGTGACCGCCTCCGGGTCTCCCTGGAGGGCCAGCCCGACCTCACCCAGGAAGTGGTGGTGGACCCCAAGGGGAGGGCGGCCTTCCTGGAGGTCGGTTCCCTGGACTGCTCGGGGATGACCCTGGAATCCCTGCGGAAGGAGCTGACGAACCGTTACGCCAAGCACTACTCCCATCCCCGGGTGGACGTGATCCTCCTGGAACCCTCGGAACAGGTGGTCTACGTGGGAGGAGAGGTGCGCCGGGGGGGCGAAGCCATCCCCTACCGGCCGGGAATGACCTTGATGAGGGCGATTCTCGCGGCGGGGGGATTCATGATCACCGCCAAGCCTTCGGAGGTCTTCCTCCTGCGCCAGGACCCCGAGGGGAAGCCCCTTTTCTACAGGATCGACGCGGACAAGGTGGCTTACGAGGGAGGGATGGACATCCCCCTCCTTCCCAATGACGCGATCTTCGTGCAGACCAGCGGGGTCGCGGACGTAGGCAACTGGGTGGAGCTCTACATCCGGCGGCTCTTGCCCATTCAGCCGGGGACCGTGGTGGGGGCCTATGTGGGAGCGAGCGCCAGGAACTAGGGAAAGGGGAACGAGGGAAAAGCCATGAATCGACAAGTCGCAAACAGCGGGGACGTGCGGGAGAGAATCACCTCTTTCATCGTGCGGGAATTCTGCTACGGAAAGTCCGATTCTGTTGAGCCGGAGACGGACCTCATGGAGGCCGGCATCCTGGACTCGACGAAGTTCATGGAGATGGTGGCCTACGTGGAGGAGACCTTCGGAATCGAGGTGGACGACGAAGACCTCACCCCGGAGAACTTCGGTTCCATCGCCGGAATGGTCCGGTTCGTGGAAGGGAAGCTGGGTTAGGTTTCAGGGCTCCTGGAGGGCTCCCGCCCGCTCAACGGGAGGAGGCTGCCAGGGCCAGGGCGTCTTCCAGGGCTTTTTCGAAAAGGCGGGACGCGTCGTCCCATGTATAGCTCTCCGTGAATTCCCGGGCCTTCCTGGAGAGTTCCCTCCACGCCTCTTCTTCCATGGAAGTGACCCGGAGGATGCCCTCGGCCATGGCTTCGGGGTCGTCCTGGGGCACAAGGACGCCCCTGCCGCCTTGAAGGATCTCCGGGGCGGCCCCCGCGGGGGTGGCGACCACGGGCGTCCGGCAGGCCATGGCTTCCAGGATGGGCAGGCCGAACCCTTCGTTCCTCCCGGGGAAGATCCAGACGTCGCAGGAGGCGTAGATTCCGGGAATCTCCTCCTGGGAGGGTTCGGAGAAGTAGGTCGCGCCTTCAGGGAGGGGAGGCTCCAGGGGCGACTCGGGGTGGCCGAAGGAGACCAGCCGGAGCCTTGGATCCCGGCGCCGGGCCTCTTCGAAAGCGGCGAAGGCCAGGTCGCAGCCCTTGTTGGGGGTGGTGCTGTACAT
>CAYQBW010000063.1:0-9276 GCA_964415725.1 uncultured Planctomycetia bacterium | reverse complement strand
CCCGCCGGCCCTCCTGGCCTTCTTCTCCGGCGCCCTCACCCTGGCCCTGGAGGTCTTCTGGACCCACTCCCTGGCCCTGACCCTGGGCTCCACGGTCTACGCCTTCGGCCTCATGCTGGGGGCCTTTCTCCTGGGTCTCGGCCTGGCCTCTCTGTTCTGCGCCCGCTGGACGGGCCAGGAACGGGACCCCTGGACGCCGGTCTACCTCTCCTTTTCGGGGGGCGGGTTCCTTGTGCTCCTTTTGACCCCCTTCCTGGGATGGGTCCCCTGGGCGTCGGCATTCCTGGTGGAGCGCTTCTCCTCGGACTTCACCCTCTTCTCCGCGGGAAGGTTCCTTGTGACCGCTTTTGCCATGGGGCTTCCCGCCTTCTTCCTGGGCCTGGCTCTCCCGGCCCTCCTGGTGGCGGGCTCCCCGGCGGGCCGGGAGGGCCGGGGAACGGGAATCATCTACGGCGCAAACACTCTCGGCGCCGTCCTCGGGCCCCTGGCGGCGGGCTACCTGCTCCTCCCTGGCCTGGGCCCCAGGAGGGGCATCCTGCTCTGCGGCCTGGGACTCCTCCTTCTTGGGGCCGGCGCGGCGGCGGCACGGAAGGACAGGAGGGCCTACCTCCCCGCCGGGGCTTCTCTCGGGCTCGGCCTCCTCCTGGCCCTTCTCCAGCCCGGCTGGAACCCCCTGGTCACCACCTCGGGTTTCCATCTCTACGCCCTCCTGGACAGGAAGGAGGGGCTCGGCCGCTCACTGGCGCGCAGAAAACTCCTCTACCTGGGCGAGGGCGCCCAGGGCACGGTGGCCGTCTTCGACTTCGACGTGGACGGGGAAACCCGGAGGACATATTCGATGAACGGAAAATTCGAAGGCTCCACGAACCCCCACGACATGTTCACCCAGACCCGGGTGACGGAGCTTCCCCTGGCGCTCTGCCCCAGGAAGCCCAGGGACGTCTACATCCTTGGGCTCGGAACGGGCGTGAGCGTGGCCTCGGCCCTCCGATACCCGGTGGAGCGGGTCGATGTCTGCGAGATCTCCCCCCAGGTCGTGGAAGCCGCACGGAAGTATTTCGCCCCCTACAACAACCGGTGCCTGGAGGACCCGCGGACCCGGCTGGTCCTGGAAGACGGCCGCAAGTGGCTGGCCCTCTCGGACCGCAAGTGGGACGTGGTCGTCTCGGAGCCCTCCAATCCCTGGATGGCCGGCGTGGACAGCCTCTTCACCCTGGAGGCCTTCCGGAACATGAAGGACCACGCCCGCCCGGGGGGGCTGGTCTGCCAGTGGATCCAGGCCTACCTGCTGGACGAGGAGGCCTTCCTCACCGTGCTCCGCACATGGACCCGGGTCTTCCCGGAGTCCATGGCCTTCCTCTCCCACCTGGAGACCACGGACATCCTCCTGGTGGGAAGGGTGGAAGGAGGGGATACGGCCTCCCCCTGGAAGCTCCAGGCCCAGTCCATCGAAAAACGCCTCGCCTCCAGGAGGCCCTATCCTTTCGGGGAGAAATTCGCCCCCGCCTCCCTGGTGGACCTGCTCCACTCCTTCCTGGCCGGGCCGGAGCGCCTCCGGGAATGGGCCGGCCCGGGTCCCCTCAACACGGACGACCGCCCCATCCTCAGGTTCCGGGCGCCCAAGGATCTCTACAAGGACGACGCCAGCCTCCAGTCCTGGAAGAGCCCGGGCCGTTTTCTCCAGCCCGTCCTGCCCTTCCTGGAAGGCGCCCCGGCGGCGGAGGTGGAATCCCTGGCGGGCAACTACGCCTTCCTGGTCCTCCGCCTCACCCTGGAAGGGCACGAACCCGAAGAACCATCCCTCCCCCTCAGGGTGGTCCGGGCTCTCACCAGGAGGCTGCAGGCCTTTCTCAAGACCCCCTGGGGCCGGGACTGCTGGATCGCCTGGTGGCTGCTCGGCAAGTATTACCGCTACGCCCCTCTCCGGGACGGAACCGACCGGGCGGGCAGGCTCGCCCCGGGGTATCCCAGGGACAAGGCTCTCTTCGCCTTCGCCCGGGCGGCGGAACTGAAGGGAGACAACCCGGAGCCCCACCTGGACCTGGCCTTGACCCTGGAGAAGGGCTGGGACGGGGAGATCGGCGGGCCCGGTTCGGACCCGGAAAAGGCCCTGGAAGAGGCCAGGAAGGCCCTGTCCCTGGACCCGGACAACCAGAGGGCCCTCCTGCTGGCGGGCCGGCTCCTCTATGCCGTGGAAAAAGGGGAAGAAGCCAGGGAAATAGTGCAAGCCTTCCTTCGAAAACACCCGAACAACAAAAAGGTCCGGGCCTTTCTGGAGGTTCTGGACAAGGAACTCCGCCGGGGCGGTCCCCCGGAGAAAGGAAAGTGACCTGCAGGGAAACTTGCCCCATCCTGGACCTAGGAGAACAAGCCCTCCGGCCCCGGTCCCGGGACTTCCCCGGAAGGGGCGCGGAGAATCTCAAGAGGAATCGAGAAAAAGGAACGACCCCATGAAAACCCAATTCTTCCCCTTCCGGCGGTCCGGCCTCCTTCCGGCCGCCCTGGCCCTTCTTTTTGCCGGGCTTTTGGCCCTTCCCGCCCAGGCCCGGGAAAAGAAGGACGCCGCCAAGCCCGTCCTCTACTACCTCAAGCTGGCCGGACCCTACATGGACCTCCCCGAGACGGGGTTCGACCTGACCTCCCTGCTGGGCGGGGGCTCGGCCAAGCCCAAGGGCTTCTTCGACCTCCTCTCCAAGCTCGAGGGCGTGGCCGAGGACGGGAAGAAGGGCTGGGTATTGGTGGACCTCTCCTCCCCCAGCCTCTCCCTCAACCTGGCCCAGCTGGACGAGCTGGAGCGGGTCTTCGACAAGATCCGCTCAAGCGGAAAGAAAACGGCCGCCTGGCTCACCGCCGCCTCCACCCTCCAGTACCAGGTGGCCTGCATGTGCGACAAGATCCTCATGGCCGACATGGGGCTCCTGGACTTCAAGGCCCCCTCCATGGAGGTCCTCTTCTACAAGGACCTGCTGGACCTCCTGGGAATCCAGGCCGTGAGCGTGCGGTGCGGCGAATTCAAGGGGGCCGTGGAGCCCTTCGTGCGCTCCTCCATGAGCGCCCACCTCAAGGCCCACTACAAGGCCATGCTGGACTCCTTCAACCACGACCTGGTGCGCCGGGTGGCCAAGGCCAGGAAGATGCCCTGGGACAAAATCCGGAAGCTCCAGGCCAAGAGGCTCTTCCGCGCCCCCGAGGCCCTGGCCGCCGGGCTGGTGGACGGGCTCACATCCTGGGAGAACGCCCTGGCCTCCTTCCGCCGGACCCAGACCGAGGAGTTCACCCTGAAAGTCCTCTCCCTCAAGAAGAAGAGCCTGGACTTCTCCAATCCCTTCACCCTTTTCGCCCAGCTCTTCTCGGGCCCCAAGGAAAAACGTTTCCGCCGGGACACCGTGGTGGTCCTCCGTCTCTCGGGACAGATCGTGGACGGGGAGAAGGACAGCCCCGGCTCCATCGTGGCCGGTCCCGTGGCGCGGCTGGCGGACCGCCTGGAGAAGAACCCCAAGGTCAAGGCCGTGGTGGTGCGGATCAACTCCCCCGGCGGGTCTGCCACGGCGAGCGAGCGCATCCTCCTGGCCCTGCGCAAGCTCGCCCGGGCCAAGCCCGTGGTGGTCTCCATGGGAAGCCTGGCCGCCTCGGGCGGATACTACATCTCCTGTCTCGGCACGACGGTCTACGCCGAGCCCGGAACCCTGACGGGCTCCATCGGGGTCTTCGGTCTCTTGATGAACATGCGGGCCCTGGTGAACCGGGTGGGCCTCCACTTCGAAGAGGTGACCCTGGACGACTCGGCGGCCATGGAATCCCCCTTCCGGGAGCCCTCCCCGGAATTCCTCTCCTTCCTGCGTAAATTCGTGGACGCCACGTACGACCGGTTCCTCTCCCACGTCACCCTGGCCCGCCGGATCCCCAGGAAGAAACTCCTGAAGATCGCCGGGGGGCGGGTCTGGAGCGGCGCCCAGGCCCTGGAGCTGGGGCTGGTGGACCGCATGGGCGGAGTGGACGCGGCCGTGGCGGAGGTCGCCTCCAAGGCGGGCCTGGAGAAGGGCAAATACGATATCAGGTATCTTCCCGCCCCCCGGAACCCCTTCAGCCTCCTGGCCCAGGAGATCCAGATGGAAAGCCTGGTCCGGACCCTTCCCGCCCCGGCCGGGGCCTTCCTGCTTGGGAAGGCGGGCCTCTCCGGCCCGGCCCTCAGGATGGTGCTTGAATCCATGAAGCCCGCCGGCGGGCCCCGGGCCTGGGCCCTGGCCCCCGTGGGCATCCGGATCCGCTGACACCGGGAGGCCCATGGGAGGAAAGCTCTCCATCCTCCAGGTCAGCCACGGGTTTCCGCCCCGGGAGCAAGCCGGGGCGGAACTTTGTTGTTTCTTCCTCTCCCGGGAACTCCTCCGGCGGGGGCACCGGGTGGAGGTCCTGGCCCGGGGCAACGATCCCTCCCGGCCCCGGGCCGCCCTGGAGGCTGGAGAATACGATGGAATTCCCGTAACCCGGATCTACACCGATCCCGCCCGGGCCCGGTCCATGAAGGACACCTGGCTGGACCCTTCGGTCCGGGGGGCCTTCGAAAAGGTCCTGGAGGGAGGATTCGACATCGTCCACTTCCACCACCTCTACGGGCTCTCCCTGGACCTGGTGGAGGCGGCCAAGGCCGCCGGCGCCGGCGTGGTGATGACCCTCCACGACTTCTGGTTCCTCTGCCCCCGGGGCCAGCGATTCACCCCGGGAGGGCGCTTCTGCGAGGAGATCCTTCCCTCCCGGTGCTCCCGTTGCATGGCCAAGAAGAGGGCCCGCTGGGCCTGGAACGCCCTGGCCTCGGCCTTGAGAGAAGGGGCGTGGAAACGCCCCCACCGGGCCCTCCCGGCGGGCCTGGCCTACCTGGCCCGCAACCTCTACACCCGGCCCCTCCTGGAGCGGACCCGGGCCTGCCTGGACGCCTTGAACCAGGCCGACCTCTCCCTTTCCCCCTCCAAGTTCCTCCTGGAGGAATACCGGGCCCATGGGCTCTCTCCCCGGAAAAGCGCCTGGTCCGAAAACGGCCTGGACTTTCCATGGGTCCGCGACTTGCAGCCCAGGGAGAAGCCCCATACCCCCTTCCGGTTCGGATTCATCGGGTCCTTTCTCCACTCCAAGGGGGTGGAAGTGCTCCTCCAAGCCTTCCAGGGCCTCTCTTCCGGGCGGGCGGAACTCCACCTCCACGGGACCTCCCCCTGGGACGGCGGGGCCTACGCGGCGTCCCTGGAGAAAAAATACGCCCGCCCGGGCCTCTTCTTCCACGGGCCCTTCCCCCACGAAGAGATCCCCCGTGTGCTGTCCTCCATCGACGTCCTGGCCGTCCCCTCTCTTTGGTACGAGAACGCCCCCCTCACCCTGGACGAGGCGGCCCTGGCGGAGATCCCCGTGGTCGCCTCCGACATGGGCGGCATGCGGGAGATCACCCTGCGCCGCAAGAACGGTCTCCTCTTCCCTCCCGGCGACCCGGCGGCCCTCCGGTCCACCTTGAAACGCTTCCTGGACGAAAAAGGCCTCTGGAACAGCCTCCGCCGGCCCGCCCATCCGGTAAGATCGGCGGCCGACCAGGCGGAAGAACTGGAAACCCGCTACGCCGGGATCCTGGAGAAACGCAAAAGCCCATGAAGATCCTCTACGTGGTCCACCAGTTCCTTCCGCTCCACGTGGCGGGAACGGAGATCTACGCCTACCACCTGGCCGGGGAGATGGGCCGGCGGGGCCACGAAGTCCGGGTCTTCTACGTGGAATGGCGCGGTGGAGAGCCCGGATACCGCCTGGAGGAGAGGACCTACAAGGAAGTCCAATGCTTCGAGGCCCTGCCCGGGGACTGGCCCCGGGACTTCCGGGCCACCTACATGAACCCGCAGATGGAGAGGCTCTTCCGGGAGGTCCTGGACCGGTTCCGGCCCGACATCGTCCACCTCCAGCACCTGGCCAACCACAGCATGGGCTACCTGGACATCCTGGAAGAGCGGGGAATCCCCGCAGTCTATACCCTCCACGAATATCTTCTCATGTGCCCGGGAGGAGGAAGACTCATCCGGCCCGGCCTGGAGCTCTGCCCCGGCCCGGAGCCAAAGGCCTGCGCGGAGTGCGCGAAGGCGGCGGGGCTCCCGCCGCCGGCCCAAGGCTCCTGGGAAGAGGCCGTGGAGCGCCGGAAGAAGGAGATCGTCCAAAGCCTCGCCAAGGCGGACCTCTTCATTTCCCCTTCCCGCTACCTGAGAGAGCGGTTCGTCCGGGCGGGATGGATCCCGGCGGAGAAGATCATCGCCTCGGACAACGGTTTCCCCACCGAGATCTTCCACAAGGCCCCCAGGAAGAAACACGACCTCTTCCACGTGGGGTATATCGGCACCATGGTGGAGCACAAGGGCGTCCACGTGCTCATCGAGGCCTGCCGGGGCCTTCCCGAGGAAGAAATCCTCTGCTCCATCCACGGCGACCTGAACGTGGTGCCCGAATACGGCGAAAGACTACGGAAGATGGAGCGCCCTCCCTGCCTGCGCCTCATGGGGGCCTACGACCACGAGAAGGTCGGGGAGATCCTGGCGGGAATGGACCTGGCCGTGGTGCCCTCCCTTTGGGTGGAGAACTCCCCTCTCACCATCCACGAGGCCTTCCTGGCGGGCGTCCCACTCCTGGTCTCCGACATAGGAGGCATGGCCGAACTCGTCCCGAACGGCAAAGGGGGGCTCCAGTTCCGGACCGGCGACCCCGACGACCTCCGCCGAAAAATCCTCACCCTCCACCGCGACCCCCAACTCCTCAACCGCCTCCGCCGAACCATCCCTCCCGTAAAAACCATCCAGCAAGACGCCGCCGACATGGAATCCCGCTACAATACCTTTCTCCATCCTTGAAACCTTAACCTCCCAATCACCACCCCAATGCAACGATATGCAACCTTGATTCCATCTGAACTATTACAAGGATACCCCGCGGCCGGTAACTTTTTTCCCCTGGGAGAACCCATTTGCTGATCCACGATGGTAAAACGACGTCGAACCGGAAAGGAACCGCAAGCAAGAATCCTTCAAAAAGCAGGAAAAGGCTTTTGGGACCCGAACATGGAACCTAATTACCGTAAAAAATACAAATTCAGGCTCTTTTCAACCTTGTCAATTATTTTTTCCTGTTTTTCATTCTTTTGATCCTTTCAGGAATAAAGTGTCTCTGTATAATTTTATTTAGTTCCTTCTCATAAACACCCTTGGCTTTACCATCAAAATAAAAATACCCCGGCTGGCTTAAAATCATGAAAAAAGATCCATACAAACTCAGCTTAAGCCTTACCGTTTCACCCCCTCGCAAACGCCCAACCCCTAAAAGACCCCCTTTCCAAAGGACAGGATCCCGCGAATACTTTGCATCCCTACACAACCTTGTAAAAATATTGCATGGAAATGGGGCCTTTGCCACCGTTTCAATTCTCTTCCCCGAACCTTCTTCGAAATCCTTCACATCTATGTCATAGACCATTAATTCCTCAAGCCGGTCCGCGATGTAACGAAGCCGCCCCCTAGACAAATCCCTCGAATAAAGCAACCCCTTAAAAAACCCAAAAAACAAAAGAATCGTCACCCCTAAAAGAAAAAAAACAATTAAAGGAATCAAATATTTCATCCTAAAACAACCTGGAAGTTCTTTTTGAGGAATCAAAGCAATATAAGTCCAGATACAAAAACCCTGAACCCCCACCCCAGCCCCGGAAACACAAACCGGAAACCCTTCATCCTCAGTCGGCCGGCGAATCCTTCAAGCTTTTACTCATGAAAAAGGAACTGGAAAAGCCGAGAAAAGAAAGAAAAAAAAGCGCCACCCCCTCGGCCCGGTGTGGGCCCTCGATGAGAAAAGAAAGGCCTATATACGCTACCAGAATCGAAAGAACGAAGACAAACCTGCTCAAGAAAAAAGGAAACCCTTTCTTCCGCCAGGAAAGAAAAGCCCAAACCACCAACCCCAGAACGACAAGGGCCATCACCGCCCAGGCGATGGAAACCTGCTGGGCCAGGCTTTCCACCACACGGTCCATTTCCCTCACCCTTTGGCTGTAGTCGACACCCATAGCCAACCCCATCGATCTTCGCCTCAGAAAGCGACGAATCCGATTTTCCCCAGCCTCCCCACCCTCCGCAAGCCCCTCAATCCAACAGGTTGGTCCTTCAATGGGAGCTTCCTTTGGGACCCGACTTCAAATTCCATACTTTGTGGCCGACCCACTGGGTCTGGAGGTGGTAAATGGCCCGCAAGTCTTCGAGCATCAAAACCTTCGCAGGGCCTGAAACACCTGAAACCCTGCCTTCTCGCACCTTGTTGGGCGGAATCTCCGCTCTTTTTGTCCTTCATAGACCCACAGATTCTGCTGGGGAGGCCTTTTTCCTTGTCATCAATACCGGTTCGCCTCGACGGCCCAGCCCACGGGGACGGACCAGACGGTCTTGCCCTGCCGGTCCACGACCCGGACCCGGCCGGATTCGGCGACCAGGGTGAGGCCCCCGGGGAGGCGGTCCGCGTCGGAGGGGGTCTCCAGGTTGGTGAGCTTCCAGACCACCTTCCCCCGCCGGTCCACCTCCAGGACCGAACTGTTTCCCCAGCAGGAGATCAGGGTGTGCCCGTCGGGGAGGCGGTCGGCGTCGCGGACCTCCGGCATGTGCCCCACGCTCCAGACGATCTTGCCCGCCTTGTCCACCTCGATCACCCGGTCCTTCGAGGCGTCGGCCACGAGGGTGTTTCCGTTGGAGAGCCTCTGGACGTCGTAGGGAGTCACCCCCGAAAGGGTCCAGACGATCTTCCCCGACGGCGTCACCTCGATCACCCGTTTGTGGCCCGTATCGGCGATGAGGTAGTTCCCGTTCCCGAGCTTCTCCGCCGAGTAGGGAAGGCTCAGGTCCTTCATCTCCCACACGGTCTTCCCGTCACGGGTCACTTCCCGGACCCGCCCGCCCTCTTCGCAGACCAGCAGGTTCCCGTCGGGAAGCCACTTGGCGTCCAGGGGACCCCCGTCCAGGTCCTTGAAGGTCCAGACGACCTTTCCGTCCGGGTTGAATTCCACCACCTTGCTCTCGTCCAGGTCGGAGACCAGGGTGAGGCCGAGGCCACGGCCGAGGCCCGTGCGGAAACGGACGGCCTTCACATCCTCCAGGGAAATTCTGAGCGGTCCCAGGTAAGGATCCGCCAGAAGGACCTCACCCTTCCCCGCGCAAAGGAGAAAGCCCTTGACGATTCCCCCTCCCCGGAGGGACCACGCGTGGGCCAGGAGGGTCTGCAAGG
>CAYQBW010000062.1:0-9421 GCA_964415725.1 uncultured Planctomycetia bacterium | reverse complement strand
ACCCGGCCGCCACCCGGGAGAGGACCCTGCGCCAGGGCTTCCTGGGGCCCGCAAGGGGCCCCACGGGCCTGGGCGCCTTCCTGGAGGACCCCTTCCGGACGGGGGGAAGCACAACAGGGGAGGAGGTTCCGCATTCCATGCCGTCCTTTTCGACACCCGGACGCCCCTTTCAAAACATTTATCCTCGCCCCCTACGCAGAACCTGTGGGCTAAGGAGGGTTGAAAGGGTTACAGTTTCTCGCCCCCCCCTTGGGAATCGGTCCAAAAAAAGGTCTTCCGCAGAATCTGTGGGTCAGGGAGGCATGGAAAGGCTCCTACGACCAGCATTCAGCTGGGAACGGCGGGCTCGGGTGCCGGCTGGGGCCCGCCCCGCCTCCTCCCCTCGCCGCGCCGCCCCCTCCCAAGGGGAGGGTGCGGGGCGGCGCGGCGAGGGTATACGGCGGGGCTGACACCCAGCCCCCGTCCTGGTGAGGACCTGCCGGGTTTCGTGCCTTTACTTTGCGCACCACTTGAAAAGGGCACGGATTGACGGTTACGACAAAAGTCCCTCCTGGGGGAATGGGCCCCATCATATAGATGTTTCGGAAATTTTGGAACACCACATCTGGTGGGGCTTGGCGGAGTCGTTGACTTTTGTCGGGTTCGTCACTGATTGACAGGCTCGACAAAAGTCTTATCCAGTTCGGGATTCGGTGGCTTCACAACATCGATGGCTGGGGGAAGGTCACGATTTTTTTGGGTTTTCGGGGGTCCGGGACTTTTGACGTAACGGTCAAGGGGTAATCCCGGGACGACGTTCGGGCGCCTTCGGCGCCCTCCGGCGTCCCCTACAAGGATTGGGAGGATTCTGGGGTTCGTGGTGGGTTCCGGGACGACGTTCGGGCGCCTGCGGCGCCCGACCGCGTCCCCTACAGGGATTTGGAGGGGGCCGGGGTCGTTACATGGGTTTGCAGCCCAGGTGGCGGGCGATGACGAGGCGCTGGATCTCGCTGGTGCCTTCGCCGATCTCCAGGAGCTTCTGGTCCCGGTAGTAGCGCTCCATGCCGTATTCCTTCATGAGGCCGTAGCCGCCCATGGCCTGGACGCCGGCGTTGACGGCCCTAAGCGCCACCTCCGAGCAGTAGAGCTTGGACATGGCGGCCTCCTTGGCGAAGGGCTTGCCCGAGTCCCGGAGCCAGCAAGCCCGGTAGAGAAGGGCCCGGGCGGCCTCGATTTCGGTGGCCACGTCGGCCAGCCGGAAGGCGACGGCCTGGAAGGAGTTGATGGGACGGCCGAACTGCTTGCGTTGAGCCGTGTATTCCAGGGCCAGCTCCAGGGCGCCCTGGGCGCAGCCCAGGCCCATGGCGGCGATGGCGAGCCTGCCGGAATCCAGGGTGTGGAGCATCTGGTGGAATCCCTCGCCCCGCTTTCCCAGCATGGCCGAGTCCTTGACCCGGCAGTTGTCGAAGTAGAGTTCGCTCGTGTTGGAGGCCCGCCACATCATCTTCTTGTGCATGGGCTTCGCCTCGAACCCGGGGGAGCCGTTCTCCACGATGAAGGTGGTGTATTCCTTCTTCCCGTCGGGCCTGGTCCCGGTGACGGTCTGGACCACCGTGCCCCAGGTGATGGGCGTGGATGCATTGGTGATGAAGATCTTGGAGCCGTTGATCACCCACTCGTCGCCTTCCTGCCTGGCCGTGGTCTGGGTGCCGCCGGCGTCGGACCCGGCGTTGGGCTCGGTCAGCCCGAAGGCGAAGAGTTTCTTTCCCGTGCAGAGTTCGGGGAGGTATTTGCGTTTTTGTTCCTCCGAGCCGAAGTAGTAGACCGGGCCGAGCCCCAGGGAATTTCCGGCGGCGATGGTGGCGGCCTGGCTCCCGTCCACCCGGGAGATCTCCTCCACGGCGATCACGTAGGCCAGGTAGTCCATTCCCTGGCCGCCGTATTCTTCGGGGAGGAAGATCCCGAAGAGTCCCAGCTCCCCCATCTTGCGGGTGAGTTCCACCGAGAATTCTTCCTTTTCGTCCAGCTCCCCGGCGACGGGCTTGATCTCCTGCTCCGCGAACTCCCGGACCGTGTCCCGGAGCATCTGGTGGCTTTCCGGCAACTCCATATCCATGGCGAACCTCCAAGATCAGCCAGGGGGCTGAATCCGAACCAAAGTATCCCCGGGATTCACGTTGTCCCCCGGGGCCACCCGGACCTCTTCCACCACGCCCCCGATCCCGGCGGTGATCTCCGTCTCCATCTTCATGGACTCCACCACCAGGAGGGGCGCCCCTTTCTCCACTTTCGTCCCGGCCTCCACCAGGACTTTCACGACTCTTCCCGGCATGGGGGCCTGCACCTCCGGGCCGGCCCCTTCCTCTTCTTCCAATTCCTGGGCCAGGTCGGCGTCCTTGAGGGCGTAGGTCACCCCTTCCAGGCACACCAGGCCTTCCCCCGAAGGCGGGATGTAGACCGCCCCTTCCAGGTTCCGGCCCGGACAGACCACCTGCACCAGGCTCCCCCGGCGGACCACCTTGGCGCCTTCCAGGGAGAGGAGCTCTTCCCGGCCTTCCTCGGTCTCCCGCCGGACGGACAGGTCCACCAGCGGACTTCCGGGCCGGTCCCGGATCTCCACCTCCAGGATCTCGCCCTCCAGATTGTAGCGAAGGGTGCGCATCAGAAGCCCTTTTTTCCCACGGCTTGCCAAACATCGAAGGCCGCCCGGCCCGGCCCGGGAGAGGCGGCGCCGGAGCCGCCCCCCCGGGCGGGTCCGGCCAATGCCGCCAGCAAGGCGGCCTCGGCCTTCTTGTCCGTTCTGGGGGTCCAGCCCTTCATGTATCTGGGGATGAAGTCTGTGCAGGTATCCCCTTCCAGGAAGGCCCGGTGGGCCACCAGGTCGGCCAGGAAGGGGATGGACGTGGAGAGGCCGAGCACGAGGTAGGAGCGAAGGGCCTTCTCCATCTTCCTCGCCGCGGCCTCCCGGTCCTCGCCGAAGCAGACCAGCTTGCTCAGCATGGGGTCGTAGAAGGTGCTCACCTCCATGCCCTCGTAGACGCCCGTGTCGTTCCGGATTCCCGGCCCGGCGGGTTCCGCAAGGGCCCGGATCACCCCGGAGCTGGGGAAGAAGTTGTTGGCCGGGTCCTCGGCGTAGATCCGGCACTCCACGGCGTGGCCCCGGCGGGTGATTTCTTTTTGGGTAAAAGGAAGGGGCTCCCCCGACGCTGCGAGCACCTGGCGGCGCACCAGGTCCACCCCGCAGGTCATCTCCGTTATGGGATGCTCCACCTGGAGGCGGGTGTTCATCTCCAGGAAATAGAACTTCCCTCCCTCGCCGAAGATGAACTCCACCGTGCCGGCGTTGGTATACCCGGCGGCCCTTGCGGCCTCCACGGCGGCCTCCCCCATCTCGGCCCGGAGCTTGTCGTCCAGGGCCACCGAGGGGGTCTCCTCCACGATCTTCTGGTGGCGGCGCTGGATGGAGCACTCCCTCTCGAACAGGTGGACCGTGTTTCCCTTCTTGTCGGCCAGGACCTGGAACTCGATGTGCCGGGGCCTTTCGATGAATTTCTCCAGGTAGATCGTGTCGTCGCCGAAGGCCTTGCCCGACTCCCGCCGGGCCGCTTCCAGGGAGGGCTCCAGCTCTTCCGGGGCGCGGACCACCCGCATGCCCTTGCCCCCGCCGCCGGCGGAGGCCTTGAGCATCACCGGGTAGCCGATCTTTTCCGCTTCGGCCCGGGCCCGGGCCGGGTCGGAAAGGGCGGGGGAACCGGGGATCACTGGAACGCCCGCCTTGGCCACGGCCTCTCTGGCGGCAAGCTTGTCTCCCATGAGGGGGGTGGACTCGGGCGGGGGGCCGATCCAGACCAGGCCCGCCTCCTCCACGGCCTTCGCGAAGGAGGCGTTCTCCGCGAGAAACCCATATCCCGGGTGGATGGCGTCGGCGCCGGCCTCCCTGGCCGCCGCCAGGACCTTCTCCTGGTCCAGGTAGGTCTCCAGCGGGGTGGTTCCCCCCAGCGGGACCACCTGGTCGCAGACCAGGGCGTGCAAGGCCGTAAGGTCCGGGTCGGAGGCCACGCCTATGGCGGCGACGCCCATCTCCCGGAGGGTGCGGGCGATCCTTACGGCGATCTCTCCCCTGTTGGCGATGAGCACCCGCCGGATCGTCCTTTTCCCGGCCATGGCCCCTTCCCGCCCTTTCAGGCGGGCACCACCTTGTAGCCGTAGAACTTGATGCCCTTCTCGCCGTCCTGGCTGATCTTGCGGAAAACCACCCGGACTTCCCGGCCGATCTCCAGCTTCTCCGGGTCGCAGTCGGCCACCATGGCGGTGATCCTGCCGCCCCCTTCGAGTTCCACGATGGCCACGGCGTAGGGGGTCTCGTAGGTGTGGGCCGGCGGGGGAACGCGGATCACCGTGTAGGTGAGGATCTTGCCCTTGTCGGAAAGGCGGATCTCCTCGAACTCCCGGGAACCACACTTGTCGCAGACCAGCCTGCCCGGGAAGAAGACCTTCCCGCAACCCTTGCACCTGGCGGCCTCGAGCCTGTAGCGCCTGCCCCTCTCTCTCCAGATTCTCGCGACGGTCATCTCACATCACCTCCAGGATATGCACGGCGCTGGTTCCGCCGCTTCCGCCCATGTTGTGGCAAAGCCCGCGCTTCGCTCCCTTCACCTGCCTTTTGCCCGCCTCTCCGCGAAGCTGCTTGTAGACCTCGATGGCCTGGGCCACGCCCGTGGCGCCCACGGGGTGCCCCTTGGACTTGAGACCGCCCGAGGTGTTGACGGGGATCTTGCCGTCCAGGGCGGTGGCCCCGGACTCGGTGAACTCCCCGCCCTTGCCTTTCTCCGTAAATCCCAGGTCCTCCACCAGGCAGATCTCCGAGATGGTGAAGCAGTCGTGCACCTCGGCGAGATCGATGTCCCCCGGGCCGACGCCGGCCTGCTTGTAGGCCTTTTCCGCCGCCGCCTTGGCAGACCCGATGGTGACCAGGCTCTCCCTGGAATGGAGGGCCATGGCGTCGGTGGCCACCGCCGAGGCGGCGATCTTGACGGGCTGGGAGTTGAACTTCTTGGCCTGGTCCGCCGGGCAGAGGATCACCGCCGCCGCGCCGTCGGTGACGGGCGAGCAATCCAGGATGTGGAGGGGGTCCGCCACGAGCACCGAGTTGAGCACGGTCTCCACGGTGATCTCCATCTGGAACTGGGCCACCGGGTTCATCGTGCCGTTGTGGTGGTTCTTCACCGAGGCGGCGGCGAGTTGTTCGGAAGTGGTGCCGAACTCGTGCATGTGGCGGCGGGCCATCATGGCGTAGAGCCCGGGGAAGGTGACGCCGTTGAAGGCCTCCCACTCGAAGTCGGAGGCTGCGGCCAGCGCCAGGGTGGCCTGGCTTCCGTCCACGTCGGTCATCTTCTCCACCCCGCCCACGAGCACCAGGTCGCTCGCCCCGGAGGCCACTTCCAGGAAGCCCAGGCGCAGGGCGTTGCCCCCCGAGGCGCAGGCCGACTCCACCCGCACCGCCGGAATCGGCGCCACGCCCAGGTAGTCGGCGAGCAGGCTCGAGACGTGCTCCTGGCCGGTGAAGAGCCCGCTGGACATGCAGGCCACGTACATCGAATCGATGTGGTCGACCCCGGCGTCGTCGATGGCCCGGAGGGCCGCTTCCACGTAGAGGTCGCGGAGGGACTTCTCCCAGAGCTCCCCCCACCGGTCGTTCATTCCCACTCCGATGATCGCTACTTCTCTCATGTCTCTTTCCCCCTTCCGGGTCAAACCCTGATCTTGCCGCGGAAGGCGGCGTACTGGCCGTAGGTGAGGTAGATGGGATCGTCGGCGAGCTGGGCCCGGAGCTTGGGCGCCTTGTCCTGGAGGGCGGGAAGCTCGGACGTGGTCTCGAAGACGAAACCGTCGCTTCCGGCGCCGGAGCCGAAGCTCACCATGAGAATCCGTTCTCCCGGTTTTGCGATGTCCAGGGTGGCGGCGAGCCCCATGGGCGAGGCCCCCGAGTAGGTGTTGCCGAGAATCGGAACCACCCAGCCCGGCTCGATCTGCTCCTTCTTGAAGCCCAGGATCTTGCCGGCCCGCATGGGGAACTTGCCGTTGGGCATGTGGAAGACGGCGTAGGCGAAGTCCGAGGGCTTCATGCCGGCCTTCTCCATGACGATCTGGGCGCAGGAGAGCAGGTGGTGGAAGTAGGCCGGCTCGCCCGTGAAGCGCCCGCCGTGCTGGGGATAGAACTCGTGTTCCCGCCTCCAGAAGTCGGGCGTGTCCGTGGCGTAGCTGTGGGTCTCGACCACCTCGGCCACGACTTTCTCGCGCCCGAAGAGGAAGGCAGCGCCTCCCGCCGAGGCGGAATACTCGAGCGCGTTGGCCGGGGCCCCCTGGGATGTGTCCGCGCCGATCCCGAAGGCGTATTTCATCCTGCCCGAGTCCACCAGGCTCCAGGCCAGAAACATCCCCTGGGAGCCGGCCTTGCATGCGAACTCCAGGTCGGCCGTGTGGAAGTCGGGCTGCATGCCGATGGCCTCGGCCACGGTCACCCCCGAGGGCTTGACGGCGTAGGGGTGGGACTCGGAGCCGATGTAGATGGCGCCGATCTCCTTGGGATCCACGTAGGAGGCCCTCTGGAGGGCGTAGCGGGCGGCCTCCACCGAGATGGTGATGGTGTCCTGGTCGGGCCCGGGAACGGACTTTTCCCGGAGCATGAGCCCCTTCTTGAAGGACTCCGGGTCCTCGCCCCACTGCCGGGCGATCTCCTCGACCTTGATTCTATACTTTGGGACGGAACTGCCCCATCCGACGATTCCCGACATGTATCTACCTCCGGGTTCTCATGGTTTCAGCCTCGTTTTCCTTCCGCCTCGGGGCTCCAGGAGGGAGGCCTCTTCTCCAGGAAGGCGCTCATGCCCTCCTGGCCCTCGGGGCCGGTCCGGAGCCTGGCGATGATGTCCACCGTGTAGTCACGTATCTCTTCAGGCGGATGGGAGCCCACCCGCTCGATCACCTCCTTGCACCACTTGAGGGCCTGGGGGCCGGCGGCCAGGAAGCGCCGGATGTAGCCCCCGGCCTCCTGCTCCAGGAGCCCGTGGGGGACGACCCGGTGGGAGAGGCCGATCTCCAGGCTTTCTTCCGCCGAGAGCTTGCGGCCCGTGAGCATCAGCTCCCTGCACCGGCCCTCCCCCACCTTGCGGACCAGGAAGTAGGAGATCACCGCCGGGATGAGACCCAGGCGCACCTCGGAGAGCCTGAAGAAGGCCTCCTCCGAGGTGATCACCACGTCGCAGGTGGCGGCGAAGCCCACGCCGCCGCCGATGGCCGGGCCGTTGACCAGGGCGATCGTGGGTTTTGGGTATTCGTAGATCGTATAGAAAAGGTCGGCCAGGAGGGCCGAGTCCTCGACGGTCTCCTCGTAGGAGAGGGTCAAGGCCTTGCGCATCCAGTTGAGGTCCGCGCCGGCGCAGAAGGCGGTTCCGGCGCCGGTGAAGAGGACCACCCGGACCTCCGGGTCGTCCCTGTGGGCGCGGAGGACCTCCAGGGCCTGGACCATCAGGTCCGAATCCAGGGCGTTCCGGATGAAGGGGCGGTTGAGAGTGATCCTGAGGACCTTGCCCTCCAGCTTTTCCAGGACCTTCTTTTCCTCTCCCAACCTTCCTCCTTGGTTCAAAACCTGAAGATGCCGAAGTCCTTTTTCGGGGCGGGCTCGTTGAGGGCCGCCGAGAGAGCCAGGCCCAGGGTGTCCCGGGTCTCCACCGGGTCCAGGATGCCGTCGTCCCAGAGGCGGGCCGTGGAGTAGTAGGGATGGCCCTCGCGCTCGTATTTTTCCAGGATGGGCCGGACCAGGGCCTCCTCTTCTTCAGGGGACATGGTCTTTCCCTGCCGGGCGAGCTGGTCTTTCTTTACGGTCAGAAGCACGTCGGCCGCCTGCCGGCCTCCCATGACGGAGATCCTCGCGCCGGGCCACATCCAGAGGAACCTGGGCTGGTAGGCCCTTCCGCACATGCCGTAATTGCCCGCCCCGTAGGAGCCGCCGATGATGACGGTGAACTTGGGGACCGAGGCGTTGGAGACGGCGTTGACCATCTTGGCCCCGTCCTTGGCGATTCCTCCCTGCTCGTATTCGCGGCCGATGATGAAGCCCGTGATGTTCTGCAGGAAGAGCAGGGGGATCCCCCGGTAGTCGCACATCTCGATGAAGTGGGTGGCCTTGAGGGAGGACTCGGAGAAGAGGACGCCGTTGTTGGCCAGGATCCCCACCTTCCAGCCCCAGATCCGGGCGAAGCCGCAGACCAGGGTGGGCCCGTAGAGGGGCTTGAACTCGTGGAAGCGGGAGCCGTCCACCAGCCGGGCGATGACCTCCCGGACCTCGTAGGGCTTGCGCAGGTTGACCGGGACGATGCCGTAGAGTTCCTCCGGGTCGTAGGCCGGCGGCTCGGGCTCGGCCCAGTCCAGGGCCCGCTTGGAGGGAGGCCGTAGGTTTTCCACGATCTCCCGGGTGATCCGGAGGGCGTCCTCGTCGTCCCGGGCCGGGTAGTCGGCCACCCCGGAGATTCGGGTGTGGACGTCGCACCCCCCCAGCTCCTCGGGTGTGACTTCCTCGCCCGTGGCGGCCTTTACCAGCGGCGGGCCTCCCAGGTAGATCGTGCCCCTTCCCTTGACGATCACCGCCTCGTCGCTCATGGCCGGGATGTAGGCCCCGCCGGCGGTGCACATCCCCAGGACCACGCTGATCTGGGGGATGCCTCGGGCCGAGAGCACGGCCTGGTTGTAGAAGATCCGGCCGAAGTGGAGCTTGTCGGGGAAGACCTCGTCCTGCATGGGCAGGAAGGCGCCGCCCGAATCCACCAGGTAGATGCAGGGAAGCTGGTTCTCCAGGGCGATCTCCTGGGCCCGGAGGTGTTTTTTCACCGTGAGAGGAAAGTAGGTGCCCCCCTTCACCGTGGGGTCGTTGGCCACGATCATGACCTCCCGGCCCTGGACTTTGCCTACGCCTGTGACTATGCCCGCGCCCGGGACCTCCACGTCGTAGACCTGGTGGGCGGCGAGCGGGGAGAGTTCCAGGAAAGGCGTGTCCCGGTCCAGGAGGAGTTCGATCCGGCGGCGCACCGGGAGCTTCCCGAGCTGGGCCTGGCGCTCCCGGGCCTTGGGGGGCCCGCCCTCCCTGGCCTTGGCCAGCTTTTCCTTCAGGTCCGCCACCAGGGCCAGGTAGGCTTCCCGGTTTTCCTGGAAGCTCGGGTCGGCGGGGCGGACCTTGGAAGGGATCCTCTTCATCCGGCGGCTCCTCGTAAGGGAACGAAAACCCCGTTTGTCCGGGGCATAACTCTTTGAGACCCAGGGAGGAAGGCCCCAAGAGGAAACCTGGATTTTAAGGAGAACCCGGGCGGGAGGCCAAAAAAAAGCCCCCGGCGCCTTCCCCTGGGGGAAGGCGCCGGAGGTTACGGTGCCGGAGAAGCCGGAAGAGGAA
>CAYQBW010000061.1:0-9475 GCA_964415725.1 uncultured Planctomycetia bacterium | reverse complement strand
CTTCCCCAGGGGGCGGCCCTGGCCCTGGCCGAAGCGGGCGTCGATCCGGGCCGGCTGGAGCCCAGGGTGGCCGGGGACCTGAATTCGGGGGCCTTCGACCTGGTGATCAACCTGTGCAAAGGGGAAGAAGGGAAAGGGGTGGAGGAAAGGGCTTCCCTGGCCCTCTTCCTTTCCGATCCGATCCTCCTGGACTGGTCTCTTCCCGAGCTTCCCGGGCCGGGAGGCTCAGGGCCGGTGAAGGCCTGGCGGCGGGCCCGGGATTTTCTCCAGGAAAGAATCGAGAGCCTTTTGGGGCACGGCTACCTGGAGGCCCTGGCCCGGCTTCGGGCCCGGCGCAACCTCCTGGTGGATTCCCTGGACGTGGGGGTCCTGATCCACGACGAGAAGAGGCGGATCGCCTTCATCAACCAGGCGGCGGAAAAGATCCTGGGGCTCCCCCGGCGGGATGTGCTGGGTAAGGATTGCCGCCAGGTCTTCGGCCCCTTCGGGCTTTGCGGGAAGGAGTGCGCCTTCTATCCCGGCCGGCCTCCCCTGGAAGGAAAGCGGGAGAACCAGGTCTTCTTCCTGGACGGGAAGGGGCGCCGCAAGCGCCTGAAGATGACCCGGGCCCCCCTGGAGATCCTGCCCGGTAAGCCTCCCGGGGTCCTCGCCCTGATCCAGGACGTGACGGAGGTGACCACTCTCCGGGACAAGCTCCAGAAGGAGGAATCCTTCCACGGAATCGTGGGCGCCTCGCCGGTGATGAAGGCGGTTTTCCAGACGGTGCGCCAGGTGGCCCTCTCGGACTACCCCGTGCTGATCACGGGCGAGAGCGGGACGGGAAAAGAGCTGGTGGCCCAGGCCATCCACGAGGAGAGCCCCAGGAAAGACGGGCCCTTCGTGCCCGTCAATTGCGGGGCTTTGCCGGAATCCATCCTGGAGAGCGAACTCTTCGGGCACGTGCGGGGCGCCTTTACCGGCGCCATCCGGGACAAGAAAGGCCGCTTCGAGCTGGCCCACGGGGGGACTCTCTTCCTGGACGAGGTGGCGGAACTCTCCCCGGCCCTCCAGGTCAAGCTGCTCCGGGTCCTCCAGGAGAAGCGGTTCGAGAGGGTGGGGGGGGAACAGACTGTCACTGTGGACGTGCGCATCGTGAGCGCCACCAACCGGAATCTCCGCGAGATGGTCCGGGACGGCCGGTTCCGGGAGGACTTCTTTTACCGGCTCAGGGTGGTTCCCATCGAGCTTCCCCCCTTGCGGAACCGGAAAGAGGACCTCCCCCTCCTGGTTGACCAGGTCCTGGCCCGGGTCCGCCTGGAGACGGGGAAGGCCATCCAGGGAGTCTCCACGGAGGTCATGGACCTCTTCTACCGCTATCCCTGGCCCGGGAACGTGCGGGAGCTGATCAACGCCCTCCAGTTTGCATCCATCGGGTGCCAGGAGGATACGATCCAGGTGGAGCACCTGCCTCCGGAGATTCGAAATCCCTCCCATTCCACGAGCCCGGGGCTCTACTTTCCCGGCGAGCCGGGCCTGGGGGGGCCGGCGGGGGGAAGAGCGAGGAGGAAACTAGACCGGGCCAGGGTGGAGGAAGCTTTGCGCCTGGCCGGAGGCAACAAGGTCAGGGCCGCCAGGATCCTGGGAGTGGGGCGGGCCACGCTCTACCGCTTTCTCAAGGACAACCCCCTCGGGGCGGAAGGCTGACCCCCGGCGGCACGGCTTTTGCATTCCCTTTCCTACCTCCACTCGGAGGCCGGGTGTTTTCCAAATGTCTTCAGCAAACCATAAGGAGCGAAAGTATGAGTCTCGTTGCGAAACCCGCACCTCCCTTCAAGGCGCAGGCCTTGGTCGGCAAGGAGTTCAAGGAGATCTCTTTGGACGATTACAAGGGAAAGTGGCTGGTTCTCTTCTTCTATCCCCTGGATTTCACCTTCGTCTGCCCCACGGAGATCATCGCTTTCTCCGACCGGGCCGGGGAGTTCAAGGAACTGGGCGCCGAGATCCTGGGCTGTTCGGTGGACAGCCAGTATGTCCACCTGGCCTGGGCCAACACGCCCCGCAAGGAAGGCGGAATCGGTGAGGTCGCCTATCCCTTGCTCGCCGACTTGACCAAGGAGATCTCCAGGAATTACGGCGTCCTCCTGGAGGACGCGGGCGTGGCCCTTCGCGGGCTCTTCATCATCGACCCCGAAGGGAACGTGGCCTACGAAGTGGTCCACGACCTCGGGATCGGGCGGAACGTGGACGAGACCCTCCGGGTCCTCAAGGCGATCCAGACCATGAAGAAAACCGGTGAGGTCTGCCCCGCCAACTGGACTCCCGGCGAGGACACCATGACCCCGGATCCCGAGAAGGCCAAGAAGTGGTTCGGGACCCACGAGTAGGCCCGTAGACTTCCAAGCAGGCCGCAAAAGAAAGGGGCCGCCCGAAAGGGCGGCCCCTTTCTTTTCCCAAGCCCCGCCGGAGGCGGGATGGGGTTCTCAACTCTCCTTCACGGCCCGGATCAACTCCAGGATCATGGCCCGGCCGTCTCCGAAGAGCATGAGGGTGTTGTCCTGGGCGAAGAGGGGATTGGGGATGCCGGCGAAACCCGGGCTCAGGCTCCGCTTGATCACCACGGTGGTGCGGGCCTTGTCCACGTCCAGGATGGGCATGCCCGCGATGGGGCTCTGGGGGTTGTTCCGGGCCTCGGGGTTCACCACGTCGTTGGCGCCGATCACGATGGCCACGTCGGTCTGCTCGAAGAAGGGGTTGATCTCGTCCATCTCCTTGAGCTTGTCGTAGGGCACGTTGGCCTCGGCCAGGAGCACGTTCATGTGGCCCGGCATCCGTCCCGCCACGGGGTGGATGGCGTATTCCACGGTGATCCCCTTCTCCTCCAGCAGGTTGGCCAGGTCCCGCACGGCGTGCTGGGCCTGGGCCACGGCCATGCCGTAGCCCGGGACGAAGACCACCCGGCGGGCGGAATCGAAGAGCATGGCCACCTCTTCGGGGGAGGTGGACTTGATCTTTCCCGCGTAGACGTCGTCCGCCGAAGGACCGTCCTCCTGGGGCCCGAGGACCCCGAAGAAGACGTTGGCCAGCGACCGGTTCATGGCCTTGCACATGATCTTGGTGAGGATGATCCCCGAGGCGCCCACTAGCGAGCCGGAGATGATCAGCACCGTGTTGTCCAGGACGAAGCCCGTGGCCGTGGCGGCCAGGCCCGAGTAGGAGTTCAGCAGGGCGATCACCACGGGCATGTCGGCCCCGCCGATGGGGGTGACCAGGAAGACCCCCAGGACCGAGGAGACCACCACCAGGAGCCAGTACACCACCACCAGGTCCGGCTTGGCCACGAGCCAGGTCCCGAGAAGGATCACCACGAGCCCCAGGGCGATGTTGAGAAGGTGCCTGCCCTTGAAGAGCAGGGGTTTTTCCGAGATCAGGCCCTGGAGCTTGGCGAAGGCCACCAGGCTTCCCCAGAAGGTGACCGCACCGATCAGGCCCGCCGCGGCGGTGGAAACGGTCATCTGTGTGGAGGCGGCGGCCCCGGTGGTTCCGATCTCCGCCCCCGCCACGAGAAGAGAAGCCAGGCCGCCGAACCCGTTGAAGAGGGCCACCAGCTGGGGCATGCCCGTCATCTGGATCTTCAGGGCCAGGACGGCGCCGATGGCGCTCCCCACGATCAGCCCCGCCACGATCACCCATGGCTGGAGGATGTGCTCTCCCACCAGGGCCGTGACGATGGCGATGAGCATGCCCAGGGCGCCGATCAGGTTTCCCCGAACGGCTGTCCGGGGGTGGGCCAGGCCCTTGAGGCCTACGATGAAGAGGACCGCCGCCAGGAGGTAGAAGAGGTTCACCCAGGGGCTGGTCTGGAGGAAGCCCGGGATCTTGGGGGTCAGTTCGTTCATGGGATCAGTCCTTCCTCCGGAACATGCCGAGCATGCGGTGGGTCACCAGGAACCCGCCTACCACGTTGATCGTGGCCGAGACCAGGGCGAAGAAGCCCAGGACGCTGGCCAGGGATCCCATCTTGGCGCCGGCGGCGATCAGGGCGCCGATGATGGTGATCCCCGAGATGGCGTTGGACCCCGACATCAAGGGGGTGTGCAGCGTGGGTGGGACCTTGGTGATCACCTCGAAGCCGACGAAGACGGCCAACACGAAGATTGTCAGATAAAGGACGAACACTCTTTTTTCCTCCTCGGAACGAAGGGGGTTTCCCCGTGGAAAAAGGCTATTTCCCGGCTTCCGCCGGCAGGCCCAGGATCTCCTTGACCCGGGGATGGATCACTTCCCCTCCCTTGGTCACCAGGACTCCCCGGGTGATTTCGTCTTCCAGGTCCAGTTCGAGCTTCCCTTCCCCGCCTGCCAGGTGCTTCACCAGGTTGGCCACGTTCCGGGCATACATGGAGCTGGCGTGATAAGGCACCGTGGAGGGAAGGTTCGTGGGACCCAGGACCAGGACTCCATGGACTTCCCTGGTCTCGTCGGGCCGGGTGGCTTCGCAGTTCCCGCCCGTCTCGGCGGCAAGGTCCACGATCACCGACCCGGGCTCCATTCCCTCCAGCATGGATTCCGTCAGCAGAAGGGGGGCCCTCTTGCCCGGAATGGCCGCCGTGGTGATCACCACGTCGGTTTCTTTCAGGGTCTCGGCCATGAGCTTGCGCTGTTTTTCGTAGAAGGCCTCGTCCATGGCCCGGGCATAGCCCCCCTTGTCCTCGGCTTCCCCCGCTTCCAAGGGGAGTTCCAGGAAGGTGGCCCCCAGGCTTTCGATCTGTTCCTTCACGGCGGGGCGGACGTCGTAGGCCTTGACCGTGGCGCCCAGCCTGCGGGCCGTGGCGATGGCCGAAAGACCGGCCACGCCGGCGCCGATGACGAAGACCCGGGCGGGCGTGATGGTCCCGGCGGCCGTCATGAGCATGGGGAACATCCGGGGCAGGAGATCGGCCGCCGCGAGCACGGCCTTGTATCCGGCCACGGTGGCCTGGGAGGAGAGGGCGTCCATGCTCTGGGCCCGGGTGATCCGGGGGACGAGCTCCATGGCCACCAGGTTCACGCCCTTCGCGGCCAGTTCCTGGGCGGCCTTGGCCGACTCGGGGGAGAGTGGGCGGAAGTGTCCCACCAGGGTCTGCCCCTCCCTGTAGAGTTCCAGGTCTTTCTTGCCTTCCTCCAGGTTGGCTCCCCAGGCACGGACCTGGAGGAGGAGGTCGGCCGAGGCGAAGACCTCCCGCCGGTCTTGCGCAATCTTTGCACCCTGGGCCTCGTATTGCGCGTCCGGGAAGCCCGCCGCCTCCCCCGCACCTTGCTGCACCACGACTTCCATGCCCGATTTTTTGTAGACAGAAAGCACGGAGGGGGTGAGGGCAACCCGCCTTTCACCCGGATAGGTCTCTTTGGGCACGCCGACGATCATCTGGAGAACTCCCGTTCATGGAGAAAGAAGCGGAAGAGCCCGGTTTTCCAGCCCTTTTGGGCGCGGACCGGGTTGAAAGTCTCCGGCAAAGCAAGAGTCATGCCGGGACGCCGCCCCTCTTGGACAAAAAAAGGGAAAAACAAGGGGAAAAAGGGATTCGTTCGGGGTGAAAAAAGGGATTTTCCCTGGGCCTACCTTTGCCGGGGCGTCGAGGGCATGAATTTTGCTACTTCCTTTTCCTCTTTCTTAGAAGGGAACCCCATGACTCGGAAAGCTCTCTTGCACCAAGCGAGGTCAGCCGTGACCGTCAAGAGGAAGCGCAACAGGCTCCTGGAAAGAATCCCCAAGGGCGGCGAGGTCCGCCTCTCCCAGCTGGATGCTCTCCTGGATGTTCCTCCCGAGGAGTTCGATTCGCGTCTCCGGGAGATTCTCCATGTCCTGGACCGGAAAGAGATCCGGATCGTTCCCGACCCGGCGCCTCCCAGACCTGCGGTGAAGGAACCGGCCTTCTTCCCCATGGGAGGGGCCTACGCCCAGGAAGTCCTTTCCCTGCCCAGGCTGGACCGGGAGGGGGAATACAAAGTGGCCCGGCGATACGCCCTGGTCCGGGCCAGGTTCTTCAGGGCCCTGGAAAAAGCCGGGATCGACCCGGAGAAGGAGAAGGACGTCCTCGCCTCTTTCCAGTGCAGGGAAGTTCCTCGAACCCCCCAGGGCGGCCCCCAGGTCTGCCCGCGGCTGGTGAAGGCCGTTGGGCCCAAGGAGGCCGCACGGATCCGGGAGAGGTGCCGCGAGTTCAACCAGGTGAGAAACGAGTTCATCGAGGGGTGTCTCTACATCGTTCTCCTTACGCTTTCGGGGTTCCGCTTTCCCGGGGTGGCCCGGGACGACCTGATCCAGGAAGGAAACGCTTCCCTCTTCCGGGCCGTGGACCGCTACGACTGGCGCAAAGGTGTGCGTTTTCGGACCTACGCCGAGTACTGGATCCGCCAGGCATTCCTTGAGACCGTATACAACCAGAGCCGAACGGTCCGGATTCCCGCCTGGGTCCAGAAGGCCACCCGCCGGATCCGGAAAGCCCAGGCCCAGGTGGAGGGCCGGATGCCGGCCGGGGAAGGGGATGTGGCCGTGGCAGAGGCCCTGGGCGTGGATCCCGGCAAGGTGGAAACCACCCTCAGGGACAACCGAAAGACGGTGAGCCTGGACTGGGAGCCCGCGGGCGAAGAGGGGGGAAGCCTGAAGGAGCGCCTCGCCGCCGAGGGGGACGCGAGCCAGGCCGCGGAGGAGGAGGAGAGGGCCACCCTCCTTCCCCAGAGGATCCGTGAACTCCTGGACACCCTTCCCCCCAGGGAAAAGCTGGTCCTCAAGCTTCGTTTCGGCCTGGACGGGGAGAAGACCAGGACCCTGACCGATGTGGGGCGCAGGTTGGGGGTGAGCGCCGAGAGGGTCCGCCAGATCCAGGCCAACGCCCTGCGCAGGCTTCAGGAGCCGGGAAGGCGCAAGCGCCTGTCCGATTTCAGTTGATCCGGCCTTCTCATACGAGAGTCCGGAATTCAAGGAATTGGTTCTCGTAACGCTCCTTGGCCCCGGCCTGGCTCTCCTTGACCATCCCGTAGACGTAGTCGTAGTTGTCCAGGAGGAGTTCCACGATCCTTTGGTCCAGGTGGTTCTTTTTGGCCATTTCCCAGAGGATCCCCTTCACCTTGGCTTCCTCCATGCCCTCCCTGTAGGGCCGGTCCTCCACGAGGGCGGTGAAGACGTCGGCCGTGGCGGTGATTCTCGCGCCGGTTGCAAGCTTGCCGGCTTTCACGTGGAAGGGGTAACCCGTTCCGTCCAGGCGTTCGTGGTGGAAAGCGGCCCATTCGGCGATCTGCTCCATGCCTTCGATGGTGTTCAGAACACTGTAAGTGAAGTAGGCGTGTTGCTTCGCCAGGGCGAATTCTTCTTCCGTGAGGGGGCCCTGCTTGTTCAGGATCGCGTTGGGGACGGCGAGTTTCCCCAGGTCGTGGAAATCCCCCGCGATCCGGACCAGAAGGACCTCTGTATCCGTAAGGCCGAAAAGTTTCGCCAGGAGCGCGGAGGCCTCGGCCACGCCCGTGGAGTGTGTGGCGGTAAAGCGGGAGCGAAAGTCGATGATCGTCCGGAAGAGAAGGGCCACCGTGGAAAGTTCCTCCAGCCCGATATCCACGTTCTTGAAAGGGCCCGTTCCGAGAAGGGAGGAGTAGAGCCTGGGGGACACCAGGTCCAGCCAGAAGTCCTCCCTCTCGGCCACGCGGCGGAAGGCGTCCACCAGGAGAGGGTGGATCTCCGTCCCGGCAAGGGAGGAGATCCTTTCCGTGATCTTTCTTACCTGGTGGAGGATATAGGTCCTGCGGTTGGTGATGCGTTCCAGGAGGTCGGCCAGGTAGACCACCTGGGAAGGAAGGGCGTCGGGATCGTCCTCCCGGCCCAGCCAATCGTTCCAGGGCCGGTGGTGGTTCCGGACGATTCCCGAGGAAGACCGGAGGAGGGGGGTGAGTTCGTAGAGCCACTGGCCCCGGACGCAGTGGGGTTCCAGGTTCACCTCTTCGAAGTCGTGGAGCTTGACCTTGTCTTCCGGAGTCAGGGCCCCGATGTCGTGGAGGAGGGCCCCGGCGTAGATCTTTTCGATGACCTCGTGGGGAAAGCCAGCCTCCCCGGCGATTTGCCAGGAGGCGAAGGCGGTCCTCATCTGGTGCATGCCGATCGAAGGACTGGCCAGGTCCACGGCGTCGGACAGGGAAAGAAGAAGGTTGCTCAAGTTGATGGAGATTTCCCGGATCATCTAGCTTTCCCCTTTCATGCACAACCCGTCCGGGGAGCCCTATGAAAGCTCTCTTTCCCCGGGATTTGGATCATCGGGAAAAGTTGATTTTTCCTTGATGAAATCCCCCGGGGGAACCCCTGCTCCCCCGGCGGGCGGAAGGACCGACTCGAAACCGGGGGATTCTTCCCTGCTTCCTTTCCCCGGGAGGTGCAGGCTCCATCGAAAATTATTGAAAAAAGAGTTGGATCTTTTTGATTCTTGACTTGGAATCCCCGCTTGTCCGATAAATGAGTCATTACCAGAGAGGTCCTTTGAAAGAGGGCGTTTTTCCCCCGGCAGGTTTCCGGGTTTGCAGGGGAAGGCCCTTTTTCAAGCAAACCTGCTCCCGGCTCTTTTTTTGAGGTTCCCAGGCAGGAAAGGGGGGCCTGGGAAAGGGACATGTGTTTCCACGTGCAAGAAGCGTGGTTTTTTCCCACAGCCGGGGAGAATTGCCGTGATTTCCTTAGGTGACTTCTTGATTCTCGGGTTTCTCGGCCTTCTTTCGGTCCTGGTTTGGGTGCTTGTGGTGCAACCTCTCAAGAGGCGGCTCGAAGCCCTCCCGACCAGGGAGGATCTCCAGGAGTGGAGCAGGAGGGAGCCCGAGGGCCGGCGGGAGGGCGCGCTGGAAGAAGGGGGCCTTTCAGCCCCGGCAGGACGGAGAAGGGCCGGCCGGGACAGCCAGGCCGTCCTGGAGGTCGAGATCTACAAGGAAATCTGGCCCAAGCTTGTGGATCTCAACCAATGCCTTTCCGAGATGAAGCCCCTTCTGGACACGAAGGGGAAGGGTTGTTCCGACCCGGAGTGCCGGAAGCAGTTCATCGAGGATTTCCGCCGTGCCTTGTCCTCTCTGCAGGAAACCATCCTCAAGAACAAGCCCTTCTACGACGAAGTCGTCTACCAGGCCCTCGAGGAGCTGACCAGGCATGTCCAGGCCAAGGCCCTGGTCTTCCACCTGGGGGAACGTCCCGCCAACGAAGCCGCCTGGGCCAGGAACAAAGAACACTTGGAGGAAGTGGGCCGGCGCATCCAGAAGGTCTGCGACACCATCAGGAGCCGGATTTTCTCCGGGGGATGAGATAGGACCCGGCTCTCCCCCGGGCCCCAAGGCTCAAAAGGATCCCGGGGGAAGAGTCTTCTCCAGGGAGGGGCCCAGGCGCCGGAGGAATTCTTCCATGTCCGGGCCGCCCCCGGGTTTCAAAAGGCTCCCCATGAATTCGGCGTGGCTCCGCCCCCGCCTCCAGGAGGGTTCCCTGGGTGGGTGGGGGAGATAACGC
>CAYQBW010000060.1:0-9513 GCA_964415725.1 uncultured Planctomycetia bacterium | reverse complement strand
GGGAGGAATCGACGCGTCTTCATGAGATCGCTCCTTGTCCTGGGGGTGCGGGGATTTCCCGGTCGGTTTTTTCAAACGCGCACATCGGCGGTATAACTCTTGGTGGGTGTCCGGAAACGGATATACGCGGCGTCCTTGGGGAGATCGATGTAGATGGTGTTGGGCGGGGGCTTGTGCACCGACGCGGTGGTGAGGGGCTTCCCGTCTTTGTCGAAGACCTGGAAGGAGAAGCGGTCGTTCACCTTGTCGGCGTGGAAGTAGACCATGACTTCGCCGCCCTTGACCATGGGGCCCGTAACGAGGAAGGGGCCGATCTTCTTGCTGTGGTCGCCGGGGAAGTTCATGAGCCCCTCCTTTTCTCCCTGCGGGAAAGGGCTTTTTCCAGGGCAGCCCTGGCGGCGGGGACGCCTCTCCCCGCGCGGACGAGATCCTCCACTGCGGGGGTGATCCACTCCCGGCGTCCGAGGACGGCGATCACCCGGGCGGCGAGGCGGTCGTTTTCCTCGGAAGGGATGTCCAGGGCGGCCGCCAGCAGCCGGAGGAGAAGCCTGCGGAACGCGTTTTTCCTGCAGGGGGGAAAGGTCCGGTCCAGGATGGAGTCGGCCAGGCAGAGCAGGTCCCTGTCGGGGAGGGCAAGCAGGTCTTCCGGGTCCGCCTCTCCCGGAGGGGCGGGTTTTCCTGTCCCCAGGAGGAAGATGCCTTGGACGGAAAATCCTCCGCCCAGGAGGGCGATCCCGGCCAGGAGTGTTTCCCGGCGGGTGAGCCCGCTCCGATGGGGTCGCTCCGGCCGTTTCGCGTGGTTCATAACCGGCCTCCCGGAAGGGAAAAATGGTTTGCGGGGTCGGGCCGCGGGAACCGCCGCCCTGGAAGGAGGACATCCAGGGTAAGGTTTCGGGCGGAAGTTTACAGGGAAAATATTCTTGAATTACAGAGAAGTGTATTACGGGGAGACAAGGGGAATAAATCCTCTCCACCGTTCCGCGGCAAGGGGCGGGGGGCAAGGAGCCGGGAAAACTTCCCTCCCCCCGGGGTGTGCCGGGGAATTTTTCCCGGGTTCAACCTTCGCGGGTCAGGGGGCCCGCCATTCCTCGAAGGTGGTTCGCGGCGCGGCAGGCAGGTCCAAGGGATCTTTTTCCCCCTTTTCGAGGCGCAGGGAAGCCAGGCCGGCCACCATGGCGCCGTTGTCTGAGCAGAGTTCCAGGGGGGGGAAAGAGAGGTGGATCCCGGCGCATTCCCGGGCGAGCCGTTCCCGGAGAAACCCGTTCCTGGCCACCCCTCCTCCCAGGGCCAGAGCCCGGGCCCCGGTGCGTCTCAGGGCGGCCAGGCACTTCCGCGCCAGGTGCTCCATCACGGC
This sequence comes from uncultured Planctomycetia bacterium, assembly GCA_964415725.1. Lineage (GTDB taxonomy): Bacteria > Planctomycetota > UBA1135 > UBA1135 > JALUZX01 > JALUZX01. Next base: position 8,159 of record CAYQBW010000060.1, on the reverse strand, counting down.
CTCCTGGAAGGCCCGGGCCAGGCGGCGGATCTCTTCCGGCCCGAGGGGGCCTTCCTTTGCCACGCGGATGCGGAGGGCCGTCTTGAGACCGCTGAAAGAGAAGTCGAAGTCTTTCCGCCCCTTGAGAGGCACCGGGAAAGGCGGGTGGGCCGGCCGGTCCGCCAGGCTCGCCGCTTCTTCCAGGGCCGGGCCTCCCGGGTATCCCAGTCCCAGGAGGGCGGCCGCCTTGTCCAGGACCTCGCCGGCGGCGTCGTCCAGGGTGCGGCCCATCCGCAGCCCCTTGCCGGGGCGCTCCATGTAGAAGAGGGATGTGTGACCGCCCGAGGCGATCAGGGAGACGCAGGGGAAGGGCAGGTCCGGGTCGCTCATGACGGCGGCGTGCAGGTGGGCCTGGATGTGGTCCACTCCCAGGAAAGGGACGCCCAGCCTCCAGGCCAGGGCCTTGGCCCCCGAGAGTCCCACCAGGAGGGCGCCGATCAGGCCGGGCCTGCACGTGGCGGCCACGGCCTCCAGGTCCCGGGGGCCGACCCGGGCCTCCCGGAAGGCATCCTCCAGGACCGGCAGGAGCCGCCTGAGGTGGGATCGGCTGGCGATCTCGGGTACCACGCCTCCGAAGGGCCTGTGAAGGGCCACCTGGCTGGAGACCCGGTTGGCCAGGATCTCCCTTCCGCCCCGGACGATTCCCGCCGAGGTCTCGTCGCAGGAGGTGTCGATGCCCAGGACCAGCATGGATTCAGCGGCTCTTCTTGGGGGGGAAGGGGGTGAAGGTGGGAACGCCCCGCCGGAGGAGTTCCAGGGCGGCCTTGCATTGGGGATCCTTGGGTCTCTTGGGATTCTCCACTTTGAGTTCTTTGAGGAGGGCTTCCACCTGGGCTCTGTACTTGGCCGGGGGTTCCCATGTATTGATCCAATAGTAAAGGTTGAGCCTTTCTTTCTGGGCCATGTCCACGGGAAGGTCCGGCACCACTCCGCCGAGAGAGCCCTCCTTTCTCTCCTTCGCCGGGGGTTCCACCAGGAGTCCCGAGGGGGTGGCGTAGCGGGCGATGGTGAACTTCACCTTCATCCGGGGGTCCGAAAGGGTGGTCAGAGTCTGGACGGTCCCCTTGCCGAAGGTGCGGGTTCCCACCACCACCCCCAGGGCCAGGTCCTGGATGGAGGCAGTGAAGACCTCCGAGGCCGAGGCGCTGGAGCGGTCCACCAGGACCACCAGGGGGACGCCCGCCATGAATCCTTCCTCTTTGCGCGAGACGTAGGGGTGGGAAGTCTGGGGAACCCGCCCGTGGACCTGCACCAGCTCCACGCCGTCCTCGGCCAGGAACCGGTTGATCAGGAGAGCAGCCTGGGAAAGGCTGCCTCCGCCGTTGAACCGCAGGTCCAGGATCAGGGAGCGGGCCCCTTGGAACTTGAGGGCGTTCCAGGCCCGGTCGAAATCGGCCACGCTGTGGGCCTGGAATTCCGTGAGGTGGATGTAGGCGATTCCTTTCTTCTCGTCCAGGAGGGAGGCTCTCCGCACGCAGGAAGTCTCCACCCGGGCCCGCTGGACTTTCACCTCGAAGGGGGGCTTCCCCTTCCGGAGGATCTTCAGGCGCACCCACGTGCCGGCGGGCCCCTTGATCCTGGAGATCCGCTCTTCCGGAGAGAGGCCCGCAAGCTCCACGCCGTCGGCGGCCAGGATCCTGTCCCCCGGAAGGAGTCCGGCCCTTTCCGCCGGTGAACCTTCCAGGGGAAAAAGAATGGTGGCGGGCGGGGCGGAAGGGGCCAGGAGGACGCCGATGCCTTCGTATCTTCCCTGGGTCTCTTCCTCGATCTTCTTGGCCTGTCTCGGGGGGTAGAAAGCGCAATGCCGGTCCAGGGACTTCATCATCCCCGAGAGGCCGGCATAGAGGAGTTCCTCCGGGTCCCGGGGCTCCACGTAGTCCTCGATCACAAGGTCTCGGACCTCCTTGTAGACCGCCAGGTCTTTGGGGATGGCCCGGGCCCTGGCGCCCAGGAGGAAGCCTGCGAAAAGCAGGGCCGTGGTGAGAAGGGGAATCCCGGCCGCCCAGAGAGGCAGAACGACAAGGTTCTTGGGTTGTCTCATTTTCAGGAATCTCCCGGAATTGGGACGATCTGGGAAAAGGAGGAAAGGGTTCCTTCCTGTTCCCCGGGGGAGGAAGGCAGGGTCCTTTCCCGGCAGCTTGTGGCCAACGTCTTGTCGTGTAAAGGGTTACGAAAAAATTCCACCAGGGCCTCACTTTCTCCCTTTCCGGGAGAAGATTGGCACGCCCTTTGCTCGAGTGGTTCGTTCCGGGGCGGAATCTGGAAGGATCCCTTCTGAAACTCCCCGGACGGTTTCTCTCGGTCAATGAAAAAGGTCAAGGGTTGCCTCCCACGGGCGTAAAAAGATCTCACTCCTAGATTCCCCCTTTTCCCACGAGTCCCTTGACCTTTTTCTTTTTTTTCTCCTTTCTTTCTCCTTCACCACCCTTTCCTCTTCCTTCCCCCACGGGGCTTTCTAGAATGGAGCACCGGTCCTTCACTGCGACGGGGGGGGTCTTCCATGGCGAGAAAGAATGCGGTCCCGAGAATTCTGGTGGTGGACGACGATCCGCACCAGGTGGCCATGCTGGAGTCCATGCTCTCCCAGGCGGGATACCAGGTCGTTTCGGCTTCCTCCAGCCGGGAGGCCCTGGATTTCCTGGGCCGGACGGGGGTGGACCTGGCCCTCCTGGACGTGGTGATCGACGAGATGGACGGGTTCGAGATCTGCCGGCGGATCAAGGAGAACGCCGCCACCAGGGATCTTCCCGTGATCTTCCTTACCGGGGAGAGGGGTTCCCTTCGGATGCGGCTCAAAGGGTTCGAGGTGGGGGCGGTGGACTACCTGCTCAAGCCGGTCACCCGGGAGGAGCTCGTCGCCCGGGTCAAGGTGATGCTCGAACTCAAGGCCGCCCAGGACGAACTGAAGGACCTGGCGCGGAATCTCAAGAGCATGGTGGAGGAGAGGACGGCCCAGCTCAAGCGGGCCCTGGAAGCCCTGGAAGAGCAGAAGGCCTTCACCGAGAACGTCCTCAAGAGCGTCCCCCAGGCCCTCTTGGCCCTGGACCGGGAGAACAAGCTCCTTACGTGGAACCGGGTCTTCGAGGAGACCTTCGGCGTTCCCCCCCCGAATTTTCCCCTGGGAAAACTTCCGGGCCTCAACAACCTCTCGAATCTCCTGGAGTCGGGAAAGCTCAAGAACGGGATGAGGCTTCCTCTTCGCAGGAGGGACGGCCAGGTCCGGACCTTTCACTTGGAGGTCTCCTTCCTGGACGAAGGGGAGGGGGACCCGGGACGGCCCAGGGTGGTTTCCCTGGTGGACGTGACGGACCGGGAGATGGCTCTTGGTGCGCTCAAGGGAAGGGAACCTGCGGAAATCCTGAAAGAACTGGAACGCCTCCGCAGGGAACTCTCGGGACGCTACCGGATGAGCCAGGTGATCGGGTTTTCACCCAGCCTGATGGAAGTGACCCGGATGGTGGATTCCCTCCGCCAGGGAAGGGCGACGGTTCTCATCCAGGGAGAATCGGGAACGGGGAAGGAACTCGTGGCCCGGGCCCTTCACTTCGACGGGCCCCACGCGGACAAGCCCTTTCTTCCCATCCATTGCGGGGCCATCTCCCGGGACCTGATCGAGAGCGAGCTCTTCGGCCACGAGAAGGGTTCCTTCACGGGGGCCCTGCGCAAGAAGGTCGGGCTCTTCAAGGCGGCCGACGGGGGGACGATCTTCCTCGACGAGGTGGGGGAGATCTCCCCTTCCTCCCAGGTGAAGCTGCTCCGCGTCCTCCAGGAGGGGACCTTCATGCCCGTGGGGAGCAACGAGATCATCCGGGTGGACGTCCGGGTGATCGCCGCCACCAACAAGATCCTGGAAGAGGAGGTGCGGGCGGGTCGCTTCCGGGAAGACCTCTTTTACAGGCTCAACGTGGTGACCATCCACCTTCCCCCGCTTCGGGAGAGGATCGACGACATTCCCCTCCTGGTGGCCCATTTCATCGAGAAATACAACGTCATCTACGGGAGGGGGGAGGACGCGGTCCGGGACGTCTCCAGGGAAGTCATGGAAATCCTCCAGGAGTATTCCTGGCCCGGGAACGTCCGGGAGCTGGAGAACGTGATCGTCCGGGCCTTCGAGCTGGGTTGCGGGGAGGTGATCCATTTCAGGGATCTCCCGCCGTACCTGCGGGAACGTAAGGCGCCGGCGGCGAGGGGCGGCACGCTGCTGGATCCGCCTCCCCTCGAAAAGCCGGTGGAGATCCCCAGAGGCCGGATCAACCTGGAAGACTACGAGAGAATGGCCCTTCTGGCCGCCCTGAAGAAGGCGGGGGGGGACAAGGTGAAGGCGGCGAGGGAGCTGGGGATCGGGAAGAGCACGTTCTACCGGAAACTCAAGAAGCTGAATATCACCTGACCCATGTGTGGGGGCCGGGAATGGGGAATCATCCCGCCCTTTGGGGAAATCGCGGGACGGCCGCCGGGCCGGCGCTTCGCGCCGTCCCTCGGGCGTCCCCTACGGCGCCCCCTGCCTGGGCTGGGTGCCCTGCATGAAGGCCTTTCCCAGGAAGAAGAGGAGGGCCAAAAGGGCCAGGATCATCCCGCCCAGGATCCAGGGCTGATGGAGGAGCTCGTTGGCCTTCTCCCTTCCCAGCAAGGCCGCCAGGGCCGCCATGGAGAAGCCGCCCATGGCTCCGCCGGCGCTGATGGCCGCCAGGTGGCCGTACCGGTTGAGCCCCATGAATTTCCCCAGGAAGGCCGCGCCCACCGCCCCGGTTCCGGTCAGGGGAAACATGACGAAAAGGGCCACCCCCAGGTAGGACCTGCGCCGCAACCAGGGATTCACCTGGAGGACCCGGCGGGCGCGGATCCGGATCTTCCTGAGCCTGGGACCGATCAAGGGGAGGCGGAAGAAGAGGTCCACGTTGTAGACGAAGAGCACCCCCGTGAGGGTGTCCATGTAGGTGATGAGAAGGGCCAGCTCCCAGGGGGTGAAGAGTTCCCCCGGAACGGTCCCGCCCAGGACGATGAATTTTCCCAGGGCGAAAAAGGAGATCGTGGCGTGGCACAGAAGCCAGGTGGTCTGTCGCGGCCAGAGATACAGCCCGAGGGATATGAGGCAGGCCGTGACCAGCAGGGGAAGAACCAGGGCGAGAATCCGTTCCAGGAGGCTGGGTTCGCCCATGAGCCTCCTGGCGCGGGGGGGCCTCCAGGGCCGCGCGTCTTCCCGGTTCGCCAACTGCAACCATCCACGGGGCCCGGCGGCGCCGCCCCTTTTCGACCTCGGTTCCGGGGAAATCCGCCGGACGTCCCCTTTCCGTCCACCTCAGGGGGGAATAAAAAAAGTGGGCGGGGTGAGAGTTGAACTCACGACACCGGCATTTTCAGTGCCGTGCTCTACCACCTGAGCTACCCGCCCACCGCAGGGGGGCTTTTTCCGGGTTACCCGGGTTGAGCCCCTGGTTCACATTCCGAGCCGGGAATTGTAGGGGGCCGGGGCAATGTGTCAACCGCGGGGCTCTCTCCTTTTCCCAGGAGTTCCAGGCATTCCCGGACGTCTTGCTCGATCCTGGCCCGCAAGGCCCCGGCGTCGGGGAAGGCCCGTTCCTCCCTGAGACGGCGGTGGAAGAAGACCTCCAGGGACTCCCCGTAGAAGTCCTCTCCCCCGTAGCCGATGAGGTGCACTTCCAGGAGGGTCTCTTTGCCGTGGAAAGTGGGGCAGGTGCCCAGGTTCAGGACGGCGGGCCAGGTCTTTCCCCGGAGTTCCGCCGTGGCGGCGTAGACGCCCCGGGGGGGAAGGACCTCCCGGCCGGAAGGCCGCAGGTTGGCCGTGGGAAATCCCAGGGGCCTCCCCCGGCCTTCCCCGGGGACTACGGTTCCCAGGAAAGCGTGGGGTCTGCCCAGGAGGGCCCAGGCCAGGCCCAGGTCGCCCCGGGCCACGGCCTCCCGGAGAAGAGAGGAGGAAATGGGCCGCCCCTGCCAGAGAATGGGCAGGGATTGGCGTACCAGGAAGCCCGCTTCCTCCCCCAGCCGGGTCATGACCGGAAGGGTTCCTTCCCGGTCCTTCCCCAGGGCCGAGTCGAAGCCCATGACCAGGGCCTTGCACCCCAGGGAATCTCTCAGGATCCGGAAGGCGAATTCCCGGGCCGAGAGATTCCGCAAGGCCTGGTCGAAGGGAAGGACCACGGCCTGGTCCACACCTTCCCGCTCCAGCAGGAGGAGCCTGTGCTCCACCGAGACAAGCAGGGTCGGGGTCTTCCCCTGGACCAGGCCGTCCGGATGATCCCTGAAAGTGAGCACCGTGGCGGGAGCCTCCAGTTCCAGGGCCAGGGCCTTGAGATCCCTCAGGACCCCCCGGTGGCCCAGGTGGACGCCGTCGAAGATTCCCACGGTGACCACCGAGGCCCCCCCGAGGGGGCGGGACAGATCAGTGACCCGCCGCACGGGTTTTCTTGAACTCCCGCTCCAGTTGTTCCAGTTGCCGCCGGATCCGGATCTTCTCGGCCGGCTCCATCCGGTCCACGAAGAGGATGCCTTCCAGGTGGTCGAGTTCGTGTTGGACCACGCGGGCCTGGAAATCCTGGAACTCCTTTTCCACCGGGTGCCCTTCCAGGTCCCGGGCTTCCACCCGGATCCACGTGGCCCGGCGGACCTCTCCATACACGTTCGGAAAGGAGAGACACCCCTCCTCGCCGTATTCCTCTCCCTTCCGCCGGACGATCCTGGGGTTGACCAGGACCCCTTCTTCTTCCTTCTTTTCCGGGTCTCCCGAGGGATTGAAGACGAACAGCCGCAAGGGAAGGCCCACTTGGGGCGCCGCCAGGCCCACTCCCTTGGAGCGATACATGAACTCCAGCATCTCCCGGGCGGTCCCGGCCAGGGCCGGGTCGAAGTTCTCCACGGGAGGAGTCACTTTCCGCAGAAAGGGGTCTGGATAGAGGACGATTTCCATAGGAAGGCACCCTAGGCCATCCCGGGAAGAGGGTCAAGGCAGGTTGCGCCCGGGGAGAGCCCCCCCTAGCATCGATCTTCCATCAAGGAGGCGCGCCCATGGTCGATCTTTCCCGGCACCTGGAAAAAGCCGAAGAAGCGGCGCGGAAGAAGAACTTCCCCTTCGCCATCCAGCTCTACCACCAGATCCTGGTTCTCAAGCCCGATTCCGAGGAGGCCCGCCGGGGCCTGCACCAGGCCCTGGACCGGTATGCCTCCTACAGGAAGGTCCAGCCCTTTTTGGCCTACCTCTCCAGCCTGGGCCCCAGGATCTCCGCTTTTTTCTCCCGCCTGGCCAAGAATCCCGCCGGGGAGGCCCGGGCCTGGGACAAAGTGCTCAAGGTGGATCCCCGCAACCAGAGAGCCCTGGAAGCCCTGGGGGACGCCCTGGAGCGGGCCGGTTTCCTGCGCAGCGCCCAGGTGGTCTTCCAGGACCTGGCCGGGCTGAGGCGGAACGACCCGGGACCGTGGAAGAGGATCGGCCTCCTTCGCCACCGGCTGGGGGACCTGGATGGAGCCCTGGAGGCCTACGAGAAAGCCCTGGAAGCGGATCCCCGGGACCAGGAAGCCCTTCGGGCCCGCAAGAATCTTTCTGCCCAGGGGGCCTTGGAACGGACTCGTTTCGCCCAGGCCTCCTCCTCGAGGGAACTCATCAAGGACAAGGAAAAGGCCCAGGAACTTGAGAGAAGCCAGCGGGTGGTCCGCACCAGGGAGGACCTGGCGGAGGACCTGGAGGCCCTGGAAAGGAAACTGGCCCAGACTCCGGATGCGCCGGCCCTCCTGCTTCGCAAGGCCGAGGTCCTTCGGAAGCTGGGCCGGCCGGGAGAGGCCCTGGAACTCCTGGAACAGCTCCGCGCCCGCGGCGAAGGGGGGCTGGCGGGCCTCCGGCTCTTGGGGGAACTCCGGATTCAGGAGAAGGAGGAGGCCCTTGCTACTGATATAGAGGCTGAGGCTGGAACTGGGCCGTTTAGGCTTGTTGAGTGGGTTAAGGGGACTAAGGTTGTCTTCGAGAGGTTCCCTGACTACTGGGGTGAGAAGCCTAAGGTTGATAGGATTGAGTTCTACATTGTCCCAGAGGCTGCTACTAGGGAGGCTATGCTCCTAGCGGGAGACGTCCATGTGGCATGGGCTATTCCAACAGCATCCATACCCAGAAT
>CAYQBW010000059.1:0-9566 GCA_964415725.1 uncultured Planctomycetia bacterium | reverse complement strand
GGGGACGCCCCGCCCAGCCCGCCGGTCAACGTGATGTACCTGGGTGAGGCCAGGCCGGAAAAAGGCTTACAGCACCTCCCCGGGCTCGTCTCCGACCTCTACCCCCGGTACGCCTCCCGCGGCCTCGCCCGCTTCACGTTCCAGAGCTACTTCTCCATCACCGGAGGCGAACCCCCGCTCCTTCTCGCCAAGAGCCTGCTCCAGTCCTGGCCGGCCGACACGGTCAAACTGGTGGACAGGCCCCTCTCGGGGGAGGAATACAAGGAAATGCTCCAAGCCGGAGACCTGGTCCTCATCCCCTATGACCGGGACAACTACTACGCCCGGTCCTCGGGGATCTTGGTGGAGGCCCTCGTCGCGGGGAAACCCGTGGTGGTTCCATCGGCGACGTGGATGTCCCTCCTCCTGGAACCCGGAAACCACGAGTACCGGGCCTCCCTCGCCGGGAAGGCCGAAAAAAAGAAACTCGTCGGGAGGAAAGAACTCTCGGAGTGCTTCCGGGACAAGAAACGGGTGAAGAACCCCTGGGTGATCCCCAACGGGGACAGGCCGGTCCTCTCCGTTCCCGTCCCCAGGGGGGCGGACCACGCGCTCTTCGCCTTCGACCTGCCCGCCGGCTCGGAGGGTAGGTTCCTATCCATCGTATTCCACCCCCGCGGCGCAGGGAAGACGAGGCGCCCCCCGGTGAAGGCGACCCTGGGGGGATTCCCGGGAAGCCACTCATACCTGCTCCGGGTCCCGCCGGGGACCAGGGAAGTGGACATCCGGCTATCCTGCGCGCTCGAGACCAAGCGCCTGGTCCTGGAGAACCCCTCCCTTTGCTTCCTCTTCGCGGGAAAGCCCCTTCCCCTGGCCCGGGCCGGGGCCTCCTACGAAAAACCCGAGGAACTCTCCTGCGCCGTATCCGAGATCCTGGACCACTTCGACCATTACAGCGCCGCCGCCAGGGAAGACGCCGGGAACTGGAGTTCCTTCCACAACCCGGACCGCCTGGTGGCGCTCCTGGCCGAAAGGAGGGCGGAGGGATGATAAAGGCCGGGGACAAGGCTTACGGCCTGGCGGCGGTCTCCGACGTGGAGATCGGCTTCGGGAGCCCCCAGATCCTGGAGCTCACGCGGTCCCTCTCCTCGTCGCTGGGCGTGGAAGCCCTCCTCCTCCAGCCCGACCAGTACGCCAGCCGGGCGGCGAAGAGGTTCCATCCGCCCTTCGACGTCAAGCGGATCTACCTGAAGACCCACCCCCACTCCCAGTCGGGACGCACCGAATACATCCTGGAGTGCGCCCGGCTCCTCAACCGCCTCCGGCCCGAATACCTGGTCTTCTTCTGCACCTTCACCCTCCCCGTCCTCCTCAAGCTCAAGTACAAGCCCAAGCTCGTTATCTACGATTCCCTGGAATCCATCCTGGCCTACGGGGACATGGACATCCGCGTCAACCGCTGCCTGGCGGAGAAGATCGACCTCGTCATCTTTCCCGAGGAGAACCGGTGCGTGCTGGACGGGGCGCGTTGCGGCCTCCTGGAGCGCCCCTTCACCGTGGTCTACAACGTTCCCGACTCCAGGAAGGGCTTCACTCCCCTACCGGCGGGGAAACGAAGAAAGGCCGTGCTCTACTCCGGAACCATCGATTATTACAGGACCCTGGGACGGTATTTCCTCTTCAGGAAGGCCCAGCGGTTCCCCATCGACCTCTACGGCCCCGTGGAGGGCAACGGGAAGGAGCGGTTCCTGGCGGCCCTGGAGAGCCTGGGAGGCCGGGTCCGCTACCAGGGGATGGTGGAATCGGAGGAACTCAAGAAGATCCGCCCGGAGTACTCCTTTTCCCTGGTGATGTGGTCCCCGGACAACGAGAACCAGCTCTACGCCTGCCCGAACAAGTTCTTCGAGGCCGTCCTGGACGGGGTCCCCCCCATTACGGCTCCCCACCCCCAGACGAAGATGCTCGTGGAACGCTACGGGTGCGGCATCGTCATGGAGGACTGGAGCTTCCCCTCCTTCCTGGCCGCCCTCGAGGAAGCCAGGGCGGTCATGGGCACCAGGGAGCACGCCCGGATGATCCGGGGCTGCATGGAGGCGGTAGAATACGAGCTGAACTGGGACGCCCAGTTCAGGAAGGTCCGCGACAAGTTGTTGTCCTTGAACGTGGGAGTCCAATGATGGAGGAAACCATCCTCGTGACGGGAGCGACTGGCTTCCTTGGAAGGCACCTCGTCCCGGTGCTGGAGGAGGAGTTCGGCAAAGAAAACGTGAAAGGGGTCTGTTCCAGGGACTTCGATCTCACCGAGAGGGAACAGGTGGAGGCCATGTTCGAGCGTTTCCGGCCGGACGTGGTGGTGCACCTGGCAGCCTACAGCGGAGGAATCGCCGCCAACAAGAAATTCCAGGCCGACTTCTTCCACGTCAACAACCTGCTCATGACCCACACCTTCCGGGAGGCCGCCCGGAGGAAGGTGAAAAAACTGGTCTTTCCCATCGCAGGTTGCGGCTATCCCTCCGACGCGCCGACTCCCATCGAGGAGGACATGCTCTGGAAGGGCTTTCCCCAGGGGGAGAGCGCCGGGTATTCCATGGCCAAGAAGATGGGGGCCGTGGCCTCGCTGGTCTACAGGAACCAGTACGGCCTGGACTCCTCCGTCCCACTCCCGGGAAACATGTACGGCGAATACGACAATTTCAAAAAGGAGGAATCCCACGTGATCCCCGCCCTGGTCCGCAGGTTCCACGAGACCATTCTCGAAGGCAGGGACTCCATCACCATCTGGGGAACCGGGAATCCCGTCCGGGACTTCGTCTACGCCGGCGACGTGGCCCGGACCTTCCCCTTTTTCATCCGCGAGCACCATTCCAGCGATCCCGTCAACATCTCTTCCGGCCGGGGAATCACGATCAAGGAGCTGGCCGCCAAGATCGCCGAACTCACGGGGTTCCAGGGGGAGATCCACTGGGATACCACCAAGCCCGACGGACAGATGGTGAAGATCTTCTCCGTGGAGAGGATGCGGAGTCTCGGCCTGGAATGCCCCACCCCCCTGGAGGAGGGACTGGCCCGGACGATCGCCTGGTTCAAGGCCAACTACGAAACCCGGGGAGACGGGATCAGGCTCTAGGAGGACTCCATGATCTTCATCCTGGGAGGAAAGGGCTTCGTGGGCTCCGCCTTCGCGAGGTATTGCGAAAGAAACGGCCTGGAGCACCGGGTGATCGACCTGGAGGAATACGATTCCTTCAAGGGGGAACGTTGTGAAATCCTGATCAACGCGAACGGAAACTCCAAGAAATTCCTCGCGGAGCGGGAGCCTCTCAGGGAATTCGACGCATCCACCAGGAGCGTCCGGGCCAGCCTGGTGGACTTCCGGGCGGACCGCTACGTGTTCGTCTCCTCCTGCGACGTCTACCCGGACTGTTCCTCGCCGGAGAAGACCCGCGAGGAGACCCCCCTCGACCCGGCGGCCCAGAGCCCCTACGGTTTCCACAAGCACCTGGCGGAACTCTGCGTCCGGCACGCCGCGCCGAGCTGGTTGATCTTCCGGATGGGCGGCTTCGTGGGCCCCGGACTCAGGAAGAACCCCGTCTTCGACATCCTCTTCGGGGAACGTCTCTGGCTCTCCCCTGAGAGCGAACTCCAGTTCCTCGACACGGACCGGGCGGCCGAGGCGGTCTTCCGGGTCCTCGACGCCGGCGCGGACCGGGAAATCTTCAACCTCTCCGGCCGGGGCGTGGTGCGCCTGGAAGAAGTGATGGAGTGGGCCGGCCGGGAAGTGCCCGTCGTCGAGGACGCCCGGAGGGTCCGCTACGAGGTTTCCCTGGACAAGGTATCCCGGCTCGTGGATCTTCCCTCCACCCGGGAAGTGGTGAAGCGCTTCGTGGAGGGCCACGCGTCCCGAAAGGCTTGAGTAAGATGCTCATCACCCAGACCCCGCTCAGAGTCAGCTTCCTCGGCGGCGGCACGGACTACCCGGAGTTCTTCAAGACCGAGTCCGGCGCCGTCCTGGGCACGGCCATCGACAAGTTCCTCTTCTTCTCCATCACCCCCTTCTTCAGCCGGCTCTTCGATTACTCCGTCCGCATCTCCTACAGCCGCGTGGAGAGAGTCTCCTCGGTCTCGGAGATCGAGCACGGGCCTTTCAGGGAGATCCTCAAGTGGTGCGGGGTGGAAAAGGACGTGGAGATCGATTTCACATCCGAGCTTCCCTCCATGTCCGGGCTCGGCTCCTCTTCCTCCTTCACCACGGGCCTTCTCAACACGATCTATTCCTTCCAGGGCAAGTACGTCCCCCCCCTGGAGATCGCCAAGCAGGCCATCCGCATCGAAAGGGAAGTCCTGGGGGAGTCCGTGGGTTGCCAGGACCAGGTCTTCGCCGCCGTGGGCGGCTTCAACCTGGTGGAATTCTTCACCGAGGAGGACATCGTGGTCCACCGGGTTCCCCTGAGCCGGGAAAGAATCGAGGATTTCCAGGAACACCTCCTCCTCTTCTTCACGGGAATCACCCGGAGAGCCGAAAACCATTCCGCCAGGCAGGTGAAGAAAATCCCGCAAAACAAGAAAAACCTCCTGGAGCTTCGCAAGCTGGTGGACGAGGGGCATTCCGTCCTGGTGAACGACGGGAGTCTCTCCGCCTTCGGTGAAATCCTGGACCGGGCCTGGCGCATCAAGCGCGGCCTGGACACGGAGGTCTCCAACGACACCATCGACGGGATCTACGCGGCCGGGCTGGAAGCGGGCGCCCTGGGCGGAAAGCTGCTCGGGGCGGGCGGAGGGGGGTTCGTCCTCTTCTTCGTCCCGCCCGAAAAGAAGGAGGCCGTAAAGCAAAAGCTCTCCGATTTCATCGAGATCCCCTTCCGGATCAACGCCCCGGGAACCCGGGTCGTCCACGGATGACCATGGCGGAGATCGCCGAACTCCCCGTGCTGATCCTGGCAGGCGGCCTGGGCACGAGGCTCCGCGCCGTTCACCCCGATCTCCCCAAGCCTCTCGTCCCCGTAGGGGACAAGCCTTTCCTGGAGATCCTGGTCCGGCTCCTGGCGGGGAAGGGTTTCCGGGAGTTCCACCTCTCCACGGGCTACAAGGGGGAGATGATCCGCGAGGCCCTCTCCCGCGCCGGCCTCCCGGGAGCGGAATTCCACTTCCACCGGGAGGAAAAGCCCCTGGGCACGGGGGGCGCCCTCCCGGAAGCCCTGGAAGCCTTCCGGCCCCGGGCCCTGGTGCTCAACGGGGACACATACCTGGATATCGATTATGCCGGGTTTTTCGCCGAGCACCGGGCCAACCGGAAGGAAGGTTCGCTCTGCACCCTCGCCCTGGCCCGCGTGGAGGACACATCCCGGTTCGGAAGGGTGCTCTTCGAGGGAAACCGGCTCACCGGTTTCCTGGAAAAGGCAGGCGACCCGGGCGGGGGAGGCTGGATCAACGGGGGAGCCTACCTGATGGAGAGGGAGCTGGTTCTCAGAATCCGTAAAGGCGCGAAGGTCTCCCTCGAGAAGGAAGTGTTCCCCGGGGCGCTCCGGGAGGGAATCCCCCTCCACGTCTTCCGGGGCGAGGGGCGGTTCTTCGATATCGGTACCCCCGAATCCCTGGAGGAATTCCGCCGTTTCTACGGGAAGGATCGTCCCGGGACGAACCCGCGTCCCCCCGCTTGATCCCCATGGAACCCCGCTTCCAACTTGCCGACAAGCTCGTCCTCCTGGCCTACTTCCTCGGCATGCTGGCCCTGGGGATGTATTTCCGCAAGAGGAGTTCCACACCCTCGGGTTTCATGATCGCCTCGGGCCGCCTTCCGGGCTGGGCCGTGGGCCTCTCCATTCTCGGCACCTTCGTCTCGAGCGTCACCTTCCTCGCCTACCCGGGACAGGCCTACAACTCCAACTGGGACGCCTTCGTCTTCTCCCTCACCCTTCCGCCCGCCGCCCTGGCGGCCACCCTCTTTTTCATCCCCCTCTACCGGTCCAAAGTGAAGGTCTCGGCCTACGAGTACATGGAGAAGAGGTTCGGGACCTGGGCCCGGGTCTACGGGAGCCTGAGCTTCATGTTCGGTTCCCTGGCCCGGGTGGGGATGATCCTCTTTCTGGTCTCCCTGGTTCTCCACAGCCTGACAGGCTGGTCCCACGCGTCGATCATCCTCGCCACCGGAATCGGCGTCACCCTCTACACCATGACGGGCGGGATCGAGGCGGTGATCTGGACCGACGTGGTCCAGGTGATCATTCTCGTGGGGGGAGCCCTCTTCGCCGCGGTCCTGCTGGTGGCGGACGTCCCGGGCGGAATCTCCGGGATCTGCGAGATCGGCTCGGCCTCGGGGAAGTTCTCTCTCGGCTCCTGGAGGTTCGACCTGGCTCTCCCCACGGCCTGGGTGGTCCTCCTTTTCGGGATCGTGGAAAACCTCCGCAACTTCGGCGTGGACCAGAACTACGTCCAGCGCTACCAGACCACCCGGACCCGCGCCGAAGCCGCCCGGTCGGTCTGGTTCGCCGCCCTGGCCTACATCCCCCTCTCCCTGCTCTTCCTCTTTATCGGGACCGCCCTTTTCGCCTTCTACCGGGTCCATCCTGAGCTCCTGCCCCAGGCCCTTCGGGGCGCCTCGGCGGGAGACAAGATCTTTCCCCACTTCATCGCCACCCAGTTCCCAGCCGGGCTAAGAGGAATCCTGGTGGCGGCCCTCATGGCCGCCGCCATGAGCAGCATCGACTCCTCCCTCAACTGCGTCTCCTCCCTCACCCTCCTGGATTTCTACAAGAAATTCTTCCGCCCAGACGCGGACGACCAAAAATCCATCCGCCTTCTCCGGCTCTACACCCTCCTCTGGGGCGTCCTGGGCACGGCGGCCGGGCTGGCCATGATCCAGGTCCAATCGGCCCTGGAGACGACCTGGCAGCTCGGCGGCATCGCCGGCGGGGGAGTGATCGGCCTCTTTCTTTTGGGCCTTCTCTTCAAGGGAGCCCGGAGCCGGCACGCCGCCGCAGCCGTCGTGGCCAGCGTGGCCGTCATCGCCTGGGCCACCTTCGCCCGGGGCCTCCCCCAGGGCCTGGCCTGGATGGAGTGCCCATGGAACCGGAGACTGATCGCGGTGGTCGGAACGGTCGCCCTCCTGGGGGTTGGAATTCCCCTGGCTCTCCTGAACTCCCTCTTTTCCAGGAAACGGACCTAGCCATGGCCGACCTTCGAACTCTCTGCCGGGTTCTCCCCTTCCTTCTTCTCTTCCTTCTCCCCTCCTGCGTCTCGCCCCCGGCCGAACCCCAAGGGTTGCGGAGACTCGGGTTCAACAACCCCGGTCTCGAGGTGGACCTGGCCGTGGGTCTCTGGGCGTGGCCGATTCCCGTGGACTACGACCACGACGGGGACACGGACCTACTGGTCTCGTGTCCCTGCAAGCCCTACAACGGGATCTTCTTTTTCGAGAACGCCTCGGGCCCGGCCAAGGATCCCCTCTTCAAACCGGCCCGCCGGCTGGGTCCGGCCCTGGATAACGTCCAGCCCTCCTACGTCCGCGGCGGCCTCCGCGTCCTCGTCCCGGGCCGGGAGATTACGGGTTTCATGAAAGGAGACTTCGGGAAGTCCCGGAGGATCTATCCCAGGACGGTGGTGAACCCGGCGGACAAGCGGGTCCGGGCCAACCAGTGGAAATACGTGGACTTCGACGGCGACGGCGACCTGGACCTGGTCGTAGGCGTCGGGGACTGGGCGGACTACGGGTGGGACGACGCCTTCGACGACAAGGGCCGCTGGACCCGCGGGCCGCTTCACGGCTACGTCTACCTGCTCCGAAACGAAGGGACCGACCGGGAGCCCGCCTACGCCGAGCCCGTCAAGATCCGGGCGGGAGGAAAGCCCATCGACGTCTTCGGCATGCCCTCGCCCAACCTGGCCGACTTCGACGGCGACGGCGACCTGGACATCATCTGCGGCGAATTCCTGGACAAGTTCACCTGGTTCGAGAACACGGGCACACGTAAAAATCCGGTCTACGCCAAGGGACGCGTTCTCGCCTTCGGGGGGAAGCCCCTCCGGATGGACCTGGAGATGATCGTGCCCGTGGCCTTCGACTGGGACGGCGACGGCGACGTGGACCTTGTGGTGGGCCAGGAGGACGGCCGCGTGGCGCTTATGGAGAACACGGGAAAGACCTCGGGGGGGATGCCCCTCTTTCTCCCGCCCCGGTTCTTCCGCCAGGAGGCGGGCCCCCTCAAGTTCGGGGCCCTGGCCACACCCTTCGCCTTCGACTGGGACGGGGACGGCGACCAGGACCTGCTCTGTGGAAACACGGCGGGGTATATCGCCTTCCTCGAGAACCTGGACGGCGGCGATCCCCCCAGGTGGGCGGCGCCCAGGCTCCTGGAGGCGGGAGGCCGGCCCATCCGGATCATGGCCAGCCCCAACGGCTCGGTCCAGGGACCCTGCGAGGCCAAATGGGGCTACACGGTCCTCAACGCCGCCGACTGGGACCTGGACGGGCTTCCCGACCTGGTGGTCAATTCCATCCTGGGCGAGGTGGTCTGGTTCAAGAACGTGGGGACCCGCCGGAAGCCCCGCCTCGCCCCGGCCCGGCCGGTGCGGGTGGAATGGCCCGGCCCGGCTCCCAAGCCGGCCTGGACCTGGTGGAAGCCCAAGGACAAGGAACTCCTCACCCAGTGGCGGACCACCCCGGCGGTCCTCGACTGGAACGGCGACGGCCTCCCCGACCTGGTGATGCTGGACAGGGAAGGCTGGCTGGTCCTCTTCGAGAGGATCCGAAAGGGCGGCGGGCTCGCCCTGTTGCCGGGAAAAAGGATCTTCAAAGGAGCCGGCCCTTCGGCCTTCGACAGCAGGCATAGGGTGGTGGACCCCCGGCCGGGGTTTTTGCGCCTCAACGCCCGCCGGGCCGGAAAGAGCGGCAGGAGGAAGTTTTGTTTCGCCGACTGGGACGGCGACGGACGGCTCGACCTCCTTGTGAACAGCCTGGGCGTAAACTTCCTCCGTAACCTGGGGGCGCGCGGCGGCTTCACGACCTTCCAGGACATGGGGGAGATCACGGGCCGGGCCCTGGCGGGGCACACCACCTGTCCCACCGTGGTGGACTGGAACCGGGACGGCATTCCCGACCTTCTCGTGGGCGCCGAGGACGGACATTTTTATTACATGAAAAACCCCCGGAAATAGGGAAGATCCGCCCTTTCCGAAGCCTTCCTTTCCGAGTTAGGATCGCCCCGTTTCCAAGGAGGTTTTCCATGGCCATCACGAGACGCTCGTTCCTGAAGCAGGCTTCCAGCCTGGGTCTTCTCACCGCCGCCGGCTGTGCCGTCACCCGCCCCGGGGGGAAAGGCAAGCGCAAGCCCAACATCATCCACATCATGTCCGACGAGCTGGGCTACTACGAACTCTCCTGCATGGGAAACCCCCACTTCATCACGCCCAACATCGACAAGCTCGCCGCCGACGGGGTCCGTTACACCCAGGGGCTCGCCGGGGCTCCCCTTTGCGCCCCCACGCGCTGCACCCTGATGACGGGCAAGCACAACGGCCACACCTCGGTCCGCACCAACGGGGGCGGCACTCCCATGAGGGCCGGCGAGGTCACGGTGGCCACGGTCCTGAAG